>NZ_CAUVXL010000102.1:38955-40879 GCF_963555915.1 Protofrankia sp. Cas4 | reverse complement strand
GCACTGTGCCACCACGACCGGCAGTTCGCGATGGTCATGGACACCCTCTATCTCCGCGTCGACGCTGCCGCCGGAGCCGCGGCCGAGGCGGCAGGTGCCCACCCCTTCACCTACCGGGCAGCGGGACGAACCGTCACCGTCCGTCGCTACTACAGCGTCCCCGACGACGTTCTCGACAACCGCGAATCCCTGTGCGCCCTCGTCCTGAACGCGATCGAGCCGACCCGAACAGGAACAGGAACAGGAACCCAACCACAGTTCTTACGATCACAATAGCCGCGGCAAGAAGGAGGTCTGGATGTACGACGCACACCCCACAGATGACATACCCGACCCGCCCTATGTCGCGCCCGTGGTCAAGGAACTGGGCAAGATCATGGGACGCCACACTCAGAAACTCAACCAGATCTTGTGGCATGCGCCTTATACAGCCGCGCAGATTGCCGAGGCGATAGCATCCATCCAAGCGACCCACAACGAGATCGCCGGGTACGAGGAACGACTTTCCCGCACGATACCGGGCAGCACCCGCCAACCAAAAGTAACGGCATGGTTCGGCTACCATCGACAGACTCTCGAACAGGCATACAACATCTACCAGGGTATTGCCCGCTCGCTCAACCAACCCTCCGGCGCACCGCCAGCCGCCCCGCCGGTCGCCGCGGACGCAGACCCGGCCGAACGGATGCGGCGGCTTCTCGGCGGTTGCTGCATCCATTGTGAGGAGCAGCTGGGCGCAGCCCTGTACACGGTCACGATATGCCCCCGGTGCGGCCGCTACCCGACACGATAGAATTCACCAGGTATTCTTCCCTGGAATCTCACGTGCGGCGGGCGATTTCTCAGCGACCGAGGCGGGCGCGAACCTCGGGACGCCGCAGCGGCGGCACGGTAGTCGGGGGCTGGCGGCGGGCCGGCAGCGCGCCGAGCAGTCGGTGAACCGTAGCGGTCACCTCGATGACCGCCACCTCGAACGCATCATCGGCCGCCGGCGGCTGGCGCAGCCCGCTGACCTTCCGGATGAACTGGCGGGCGGCCGCCTCGATCTCCTCGTCGGTCGCCGGTGGGTCCAGGCCCCGCAGCTCGGTGATGTTTCGGCACATGCCTACAACGGTAATCCCACCCGCCATGGGAACCCGCCGGTCAGGCGCGCAGAGCGGTCAGGCGCGCAGAACGGTGACCGGGCGACCGGACGGGCTGTTCACCTGCTCAAACCTCGTGCGGTCGGCAATAGGCGCGACCTCGGGCCGGCGGTCGAACACCACCAGCACACCGCGGTCGAGGCCGAGCCGGTCAAGGTAACCATCCAACTGGGTCAGCCCCCGGGCCAGCGGATCGGGTTCGCCGGCCCGCCACACCTTCAACTCGATCGCCTCCCGCTGCACGACCCGTTTCCCGTCCGGATTCTGGAAGGGCCAGCGCACCAGCAGGTCAATCCGACCCCGGCCGATGCCATACTCCCGCTCGACGCTGTATCCCTGAACTTCGCAACCACCATTGACCACGCGTTGCAGGAAAGCCATGAACACCAGCTGGGGGGCGACCTCATGGTAGACGATCCCCCGGGTCAGCACGTCGGAGTGCTCACGCCAGAACTCGGCGAACTCGGCCAACAGCATGCCGAAATCGAACCGGCCGTCGCTCAGCACGAAACTGCGCGGGTCAGCGACGACATTGACCTCCACGTTGGCCGTGAGCACCCGGGCAATCACCTCACGGTAGATCGGGTTGGCGATACGCAACGGCAATCCCGCAGCGACCAGACCGATGTCGCACGCATACTGCAGGTCGTCATCGTAAGGGTCGAGCTGAGTCAACGTCCCGGCCAGCACCGGCTCCACAACCCGACGCACCCGCGGCTCCACGAGCTTGGACGCCAACGAATCCAGATGCGTGGCGCGAGCCAGAATCAACCGCTCCTTGG
>NZ_CAUVXL010000102.1:21302-38688 GCF_963555915.1 Protofrankia sp. Cas4 | reverse complement strand
AGTCAGCTCCACCGCCCGCGCCACCGCCGCCGGGGTGAACACCTGCCCGGTCTCGGCCGTGTGCTGGGCGTACAGCTCCCGGACATCCTCAGCGGTGAAGTCCCCCACCCGCAGCGACTTGAGCTTGATGTTGAAAGGGCTCGCCGTCCCAAGCCGGTTTGGGTCACCACCGCTGGCGACCTTATAGTCGCGCACGTCGCGCAGCCCACACAACGCCACCGAAGCGGGAAACCCATCCGGTCGCTCGTTGAACCCGGCCCGCAACTGGCGCAGCACGCTGATCAGACTCGCACCGCGCAACGCGTCAATCTCATCGAAAAACAGCACCAACGGCCGCGGGCAGACCCACGCCCACCCCGCGAGCGCCTCCGCGAGCATGTTCTCGTCAGGGGCCGCCGGCCAAGGCGGCGGCCGCAGCTCTGCCGGCAGGGCGATCTCGGCCCGGCTTCGCATCGCGCGGAGTACGCCGCGCTGCGCCGCGCCGTAGTCGTCGCCGGCAGCCTCGCCGACCTCACACGAAAAATGCAGCGCCGCGTACACGCCGCCAGCGGTCAACGCGTCCGCAAGAGCCCGCAACGCAGTCGTCTTCCCCGTCTGCCGAGGAGCATGCACCACAAAATAGCCCATCTGATCCACCAGACCGGGCGCTTCGGGCAACCGCGGCAGCGGCGGAACCATGTAGTGGTACGCGGGCAGACACGGCCCCGCCGTGTTGAACCTGCGTCCCATGAGCTAGAACCCTCCGCGACATCGGACGACGACCGTCCCCGCCACTCTACGGTGCACCACGTGTCCCACCGTGTGCCCTGCGTGCCCCGCCGTGTGCCCTGCCAGGCGCTCCGGACGCAGACCCGGCCGAGCGGATACGGCGACTCCGTGACGGTTGCCGCATCCATTGTGAGGAACCCTTGGTGCATGCTGGACCTCGCCGGACAACGTCCGTTCTCCGTCCGTTTCGGCTGGGCTGCGCAAGACCTGGCCGCCCTGGCACATCCGAGCAATGTCATTGTCATCGTGGACGTTCTGCGGTTCACGACGGCGGTGAGCGTTGCGGTCGGCCGAGGAGCCGTGGTCCTGCCTTTCCGGCACCGAGACGTCGCCGCACAGCTTGGTGCCGATCCGGTCGTGCAGGATGGGCACTTAGAGCGACCGGTAATAGGGACGCGGCGTCGCGGGGCTGGGGCACGCTCCTTGATCCACGCCCCTATTGCCGGGCGCTCTTAGGAAACGAAGACGTCGTGCAGCTGCCGGCGGCCGGCGATGCCGAGCTTGCGGTAGGCGCGGGCCAGGTGGGTTTCCACGGTCTTGATGGTGACGAACAGGCCCTGGGCGATCTGGCTGTTGCTGTTGCCGTGGAGGGCGAGCAGGGCGACGCGACGCTCGGCCGGGGTGAGGGCGTCGATACCGGTGACCGCGGTCCGGCGCGGCCGGACGCCGACGGCGTCCAGTTCGGCGCGGGCGCGCTCGGCCAGCGGCCGGGCGTGCATGCGGTCGGCGAGCGCGAGGCCGTGGCGCAGCGGCTGTCGGCACTCCTCGCGTTGCCCGGTGCGCCGCAGGGCCGCTCCCAGGTCCACCAGAGTGATGGCGTGCTCGAGCGCGGCCGGGGTCTCCCGCAGTATGCCTGCCGCCTCGGTCAACAGGGCAATGTCGGGACGGGAACCGGCGACCAGTCCGGCGACGCGTAATGCGGCACCTACGGCCTGTGCCACGCCGGTCTGTCGGGCCCGCTCGACAGCCTGGCCGGCGAGCTGTCGGGCGTGCGCGTGGTCCCCGAGGTGATAGGCGGCGAGCGCCGCAGTGGTCCGCCACGGTAGCAGGCCGGGATGGTCCACGCCGTAGATCTCGTCGAGATGGCGCCCGGCGGCGCAGGCGTCGGCCAGAGCCGCGGCCGGGTCGTGCTCGGCAAGGGCGAGCCGGGCGCGGGCGTGCCGGACGAGAGCGGCGTCCATAGATCCTGCGGTACCGGGGTCAACATGGTTGGCTTGACCGAGCGCCTCGTGGGCGGCGGCACGGTCGCCGCGTTCGAGGTGCACCACAGCGAGCAGAGAGTAGATCCATCCGTCCGAGGCAGTCCAGCCGGCGGTGTGAGCGGTCTGGGCCGCTTCGAGGTCGGCGAGCGCGGCGGTCAGCGCACCCTGCTGGAAGCGGGACAGCGCCCGGTGGTAGCTGGCGCTGGCCTGAGCAAGCAGGTCGCCCCGCTCACGGGCGGTGGCGAGCGCGGCGTCGGCGGCCGCGTCGGCGGCAGCGAGCTCGCCTGCGATGACCAGGGCATGAACCACGAGCCCGATCAAAGCCGCGGGGCTGTCCGGGCCGAGCAAGGGGTCGTCGGCCAACGCGCGGGCGGCCATGTGGCGGACAGCGGACGCCGGGTCGCCTGCCAGCGCAAGCCGGAGCGTGACATGCGCAAGCAGGGGAGGCCGGCTCGGCGGTCGCCCCTGCCGTGCGGCCCGCAGCACGGGGAGCATCCGCCTGTCGGCGTCGGACACCAGGGAAGGGTGGAACATCGCGATCGCGAGATAGCCGGCCAGCAGGTCTTCCCGGGCCGGGTCGTGCGGGTCGAGCAGGTCGAGGGCTTCCCCGCTGGCCGCCGCGGCCCCTGCGGCGTCGCCCCGCGCGTGGCAGATCTGGGCCAGCATGCCCAGGGCGTCCGCGCGGGTCCGGGCCGGCGCGTCGCGGAGCAGCGCGAGCCCCTCCGACAGCGTCGTGTGCGCGGCCGTGTCGCCGCCGGTCAGCTGGGCGCGGGCCAGCTCGATCAGCAGGGCGCCGCGCTGGTGTGGCGGAGCCGGTTCGGCAAGGGCCCGGTCGAGGAGCCTCGCCGCCGCCGCGGGATCACCCCGCGACAGCGCCGGGCCTGCCGCCTCGCGCAGCACCCGGACGACGGCGGTGTCGCCCTCGGGCGCGGCCACGAGAAGATGGCCGGCCACCCGCTCCGCTCCTTCACCCTCGGCGGCGAGGATGTCGGCGGCACGCCGGTGCGCACGGGTACGGGCGAACGCCGGTTGGTCGGCGTACACCGCGGCCCCGACGAGCGGGTGGACAAACGTCAACGGGTCCCCGGGCCGCAGCAGGTGCGCCGTGGCGAGCGCGTCGGCTGCCCGTTCGGCGGCCATCAGGTCCAGAGCGGCGTGGGCTGCGACACGGCGCAGCGGGGTGCCGTCGCCGAGCACCGCGGCCGAGGCGGCCAGCCGGCCGGCGTCGGCCGGTAGGCGAGCCAGTCGTGCCAGCACCGAGCGCACCACCGTGTCGGGCACCAGGCCTGCGACGGAGGCAGCCGCAGGGGTGTCGGCCACGTTCAAGGATTGCACCAGCTCGCCGACAAGGAAGGGGTTGCCACCGCTGGCGTGGGCGACGGCGGCGACGAGCGCACCGTCCGCTGTCGGCAACGCATGAGTCACCAGCCGGCTGACAGCCTCGGCACTCAGCGGTGCGAGTGTCAGCAGCCGCATCTGCGGAACCATCGCCAGCCGGCGCAACGCCGGCGCGTCGGCCCCGGCCTCACCGTCGCGGACGGCGACGACCAGGACGAGGGGGATCCGGTCGGCCCGGTCGGCCAGCATGGTCAGGAAGCGCAATGACGCGGCATCGGCCCACTGCGCGTCGTCGACGGTCAGCAGCACCGGCCGGACCTCGTCCCCGGCCAGATCCCAGCCCGTCAGGTTCGCGGTCAACCAGCACAGGCCCAGCAGCACCGCCTCCGCGTCCGGCGGTGCGGACGCACCGGCGCCGGTTCCGGTAAACAGCGCGGCGGCGGGCGCGGCCAAGCCGGCGAACAGCCTCGCCCGGTCCGTCTGATCCGCGGCCGCCACCGGCGGCGCGAGCAGGTCAACCGCGACACCCAGGGCGACCTGCCGCTCCAGCTCCCGCCCGCGGCCAGCCAGCACCCGTAACCCGCACGAAGCGCCAAAGCTCTCGGCGACGGCGAGCAGCCTCGTCTTGCCCATCCCCGGCGGCCCCTGCACGACCACCGCGCCGGCGCCGCCCCGGCGGGCCGCACCCACCGCGGCCTGCAGGACCGCCACCTCGTCCGCGCGCTCCAGCAGCGGCTCGCCCCACCTGGAGGCCGTCGGATGCAGCGAATCGACGCCAGCTGGTCCGGACGCCCTGGTGCCCCGAGTGTCCACGGCGTGCCTCCCCGTCCCGGTAGCCCCTCCGGCTGGCCGCGCGCAGCTCCGGGTGGCGGCGAAAAATCAGGGTACTCACCCCGATGCCCGCAGGCCCGGCCCCACCGCAGGATGCCCTGGTGACCGATCTCGATCAGCTGCGGCAGCGCCTGGCCGACCTGCTCGCCGGAGCTGGCCCCGCCGGCCAACTCGTGATCTCGGAGACGCTCTTCGGCCCCGCCGACCCCCTGGTCAAAGCCCTGCTCGACACGTACTGCGGCGGCCAGCCGGTCGTCGTCCACGGGGCCGCGCTGGCAGCGCCCGGCGACGGTACGGACGACGTGGTGGTCACCGGCACGACGGACTACCTCAACGTCGACGGCGCGGCGGTCACCGTACGTTTCCGGCCGGCGGGCGCCGGGGTGGCGACGAGGATCCGCGTCGCCCTGCCGGCTACCTGGCGGTTCTCGCAAAGCTTCCCCACACTGCCAATGTCGATCGACTTCCGGGCACCGCTGCACTCCACGCCCAGCCCGCTGCTGGATCTGCTCACGCTGACCGGCGCGGCCTTCGCGCTGTCGACCCACGACCACGTGGACGACGTGCAGGGGGCGTCCCTGCCGGCCGGTCTCGCCTTCGTCGCCCGATTACGGCTGGTCGGGCTCTTCGGCGCGATCGAGCACACGCTCGGTGGCGGGATGGAAGACCTGGTGATCGCCGGTCCCGTCCTGTCCGCGCCGCCGGTGCCCACGACGACGCCGCCGCCGGTGGAGCCCGTCGTGCCCGTCCCGAGCCCGACCCCGCTGCCCGGCATCAACCTGACGGCGGCGCTCGATGTGGCGGCCTCCATCGGCCCGATCTCGCTACGGGACGTAACGCTTGCGCTCTACTGCCCGCCGAACGCCGACTGGCTCGCCCAGCACCCGCAACGGCCACCCGCGGTCTTCTTCGGCGGGAAACTGCAGGTGAGCGACAAGCTTGTCGTCGACGTGTGGGCCGCGCTGCCCCCCGGCGGCGACTCCGTGCTGCTCACCGCCGAGCCCGAAGGCGGCGTCAGCGGAATCGACCTCGGCGATCTCGCCGGACTGCTTGGCGGCGACGAGCTGGCCGGCCAGCTCGGCCAGCAACTTGGCAGCGTCGGCCAGGTCACGCTGCGTACTCTGACGCTCGGCCTGTCCGTCGCGTTGCCCGCGCTCGACGACGTTTCGGTCACGGTGGGTCTGGACGGGGTGCGCTGGGCGCCCTTCGGGAACATCCTCGAAATCATCGATCTTGAGGCGATGGTCACGGCGACCAGCCCGCTCTCGGCGGACCGATCGGTTCAGGTGGTCCTCGTGGGCAGGTTCGCGATCGAGGATGTGCCGTTCACGGCCGTGGTCACCCTGCCGGACTTCACCGTCGCGGCCGACATACACGCGCAACCAACCCTTCCCCTGGCCACCCTGATGCGCACCTACCTGCCGGACGTGCCGCCGGTCGGCGACCTGACGGTGGACCGTCTGCTGCTCGCTGCACGCCCGGGTGACTTCTACACCGTGTCGGCCCGGCTGGCCCCGCGGCCGGCGGCGTGGACGCTGGACCTGGGGCCAGAGAAACTGACGGTCAGTGACGTCGGATTGGCGATCGGCTATACGGCGGGCTCCGGGTTCAGCGGCGCGTTCAGCGGCCGGCTCGCCCTGGCCGGGGTTGACCTCGACGTGGGCTTCCAGGTGCCCGGCCCGTTCGCGCTGCGCGCTGACCTGCCGCGCCTCGGCCTGCGGGCACTCCTCGGCGAGCTCTGCGACCAGCAGATCCCGTGGCCGCCCGGCTTCGACATCGTTCTGGACCATGCGCGGATACGCCTGGACAAGCGCGGCGCCGACCTCGGGCTCATGCTCGGCGCGCAGGTCGAGGGCTTTGGGAGCCTCGCGGTCGACATCCGCCGCGCCGGCACGGGCTGGGGCTTCGCCGCCGGTTTCGCGCTGCCGACCGGTTGGCGGCTCGCGGCGCTGAGCCAGGACCTCGCGCCACTGGACGACGCGTTTCGGTTCACGCGGATGGTGCTGGTCGTCGCCTCGTTCGACGATCCGGCCTTCACCTTCCCCGACCTGTCCGCCTTCGGCGATCCCGCCATCACCACCCCGCGGATCGCCCTGCCCGCGAGTGCCGCACCGGGCGTAAAAGCCGGCGTCAACGTCTTCGCGGAGATGGACGTCGGCGGTGACCGCGGGCTGGAGTTGATTAAGAACAGCCTGCACCTCGACCACGCCACCCTCGACGTCCTGGTGCAGGTCGGTGAGAACCCGGCGAACGTCCTGCTGTCGGCGGGCCTGTCCGGCTCGTTCAACGACAACCTGGCGTTCACCGGCGCGCTGCGTGTGCAACTGGTCGGCGGCTCACCGTCGATCGGCCTGTTCGGCCGGGTGGCGCTGGAGGCGGACGGCCAGCCGCTGGTGTTCACCGCGCAGCTGGACGTCGGCCCGAACGGGGCCCTGCTCGCGGGCACGATGCCGGCGCCCTGGAAGGGAGCGTTCGGCGTCGATGGGCTGACGCTGTCCGACCTCGCCCTGCTCGTCGGTATCAGCTGGGAGCTGATTCCAGCGATCGGCATCGCCGCGACCGTCAGCCTCGGCGCCTTCGCAGGCTCGGCGGCGGTGCTGTTCGACGCCACCGTGCCGTCCAGGAGCCTGCTCGCCGGCAGCGTGTCCGACCTCGGTCTCGACGACGTGGTGGCCACCCTGCTCGGCGGCCAGGTCGAGGTGCCAGCCGAGATCGGCCCGGTGCTCAGTGGCTGCCGTCTGGAAGGGGTGCACCTGTTCGACGTGCCGGCCGCCCTCACCGCCGACTTCGACGGCGCCGCGCTCACGCCGGCGATCACGGCGGCGTTCCTCAGCGCCGGCAAGGTCGCCCTGCCCGCCGCGACGTCGGCGCTCCTGACGGTCGCCGAACCGGGGCGGCGTTGGCACCTGACCGACCGGACGGCCCTGCGGCACTACGGGATCGCGCGGCAGGGCGACGTGCTCGCGGTATCGCTCGACGTCCAGATCTACATCGCGCCGGAGCCGACGATGATCGGGCAGCTGGTGTTCCCGCAGGGCTTCCGGCTCGCGGCGAACCTCGCCGCGTTCGGCTTCGGGGGATCTGTCGACGTGGACGTCGACCCCAACGCCGGTATCGCGCTCGACGCGACGATCAAGCCGATCAGTGTTGACCCGATCTTCGCCCTCACCGGCTCGGGCGGCGAGGGTGGCCCGCGGCTGTCACTCGCCACCTACGACGCCCCGACTGCGGCCGTACGCGGGCCCCACTGCCTGGTCTCCGGCGCGGTGACCATGCTCGGTTTCACCCGGGACGTGGACCTGCGGATCAGCCGCGACGGCTTCACGCTGTCGCTGTCGGCATCGCTGTTCGGCACCTTCGATGCCAACGTGACAGCGAGCTGCCCGTTGCGGAACTTCGCCGCCGCTGACCTGAGCGTCGAGGCGACGATGCACAACGACTTCCTGGACCTCGTACGCACCCGCGGGAGCGCCGCGATCCAGAGCGCCGCCGGGGACGCCACGCGCGCCATCGGTGACGCCCAGCGACAGGTGAACAACGCCCAGGCGAACGTCGGCCGCATCCAGGCCCAGATCGACCCGCAGGTGGCCCAGATCCGGCGGGAGCGCGCGCAAGCCGACAACGCCCTACGGAACGCCCAGGCCGACGTGGACTCGATACAGCGTCAGATCGACGGCGAGCAGCGCACCATCAACGGCCTCAACCACGACATCGACGGCCTCAAAGGCCAGCTCTCCTGGTGGAACGCCAGTTGGATCGGACCACAGATCCTGGACAAGGGCAGGCAGCTCGCCCAGCACCAGATCACCTTCGGCGGCGAACAGGCAACGCTCGGCACCGCCCTGGGAACCCTGCAAGCCTGCCGGGCCGCGGTGACGACCACCCCGATCGAGGCCGACCCGCGGGTCTCAGGACTGTACGCCGAGCTCGGCGTTGCCCAGGGGACGTTCACGGCCGCCCAGGGCGTGCTGACCCAGACCCGGGCCGCCGTGGGCGGGATGGCCGCCGCGGGCACCTGGCTTGCCGACAACGGACCCGACCACCTGCTGGATGTCACCAAGGCGTCGTTCCAGGGCTCGCTCAGGCTGGTGGGCGTCGGGGCGGTGACGATGAGCGTCGCCTACACGCTCATGAACCAGCACGGCGCGGCGGCTGTCGCGTTCGACTTCCATGATGTGGAGAACGGTTTCGTCGCGCTGGTCGACATCCTGAAGCAACAGGCCGGCGCCACGGCGCCCCGCGGTTGAGGAGAGCAGTGATGTACAGCCACGTGCGATTCGTGTTCTACGAGACCGACACCCATCAGCAGTATCGGCCGTCCTGTCTGCCCAAACCGGTCGACTTCGGCACAGAGGCGCGAATCCGAGCACAGTATCTGCTGGAGGTCGCCCGATTCATCGCGAAGAAGATCGCCGACGATCCCGTCACCGTCAACGGGACGGTTCTCAACGTCTTTCTCGCGCCGGAGTTCTACTTCCGCTCGTCGCAGGGCCAGCAGAGCGGACACAACCACTACGGACATTTCGATGTCCAACAGGCCCAGAATTCAATCAAGGATGCGGTCCGCGGTGACAGCCTGTTCAACGACTGGCTACTGGTCCCCGGAACGGCGGTGTACAGCAAGAAGACATTCGACTCCCAGGGATCCTTCAAATACGTCATCTTCAGCGAGGCCTACGCCGTGGCGCGGGTCTCGGCGCAGGTCACGACGGGAAACCAGCTCTTCCACTGGACCTGCATGAAGCAGGACTTCTCCGACGTGGACCATCTCGACAACGACGTCAACGCCATGAGCACAGGCAAGACAAGCGCCCAACACGCCCACCGTCAGATCATCTCCGTTGGTGGCCTCGAAATCGGGATCGAGATCTGTCTGGATCACAGAAGCGAGGTGCTCAAGACCACGGCGGTCGCCCAGCAACCCGCCCGGAACGTGGACATCCAGCTACTGCCCGCCTGTGGGATGGACGCCATCCCGACGAGCGTTGCGGCCCGGACCGGTGGCTACGTGCTGCGGTGCAACGGCAACAACTACCAGCCGCCGCGGGGGAAGGCCTACCAGGTCGGGGCCTGGCCGAACGGGCATCCGACCGCCGGCACCGCCCCGATACTCACGGAGATCGACACCGGGATACTGGTCTACACCCTCCCCAGCACGCTCCAGATCAACCCCAGCCCGTGGATCCCCGACCGGGTGGGATACCTGCGCCCTCAGCCGTTGTGACCGGCCGCCCGGGCTGACCGGCGAGGCCCGTCTCGCGCACCGTGACGCTGAGCCGCCCGTGCCGCATACCCAGCTCGGGCGGGGCGCTGCCCGGCATCGTCCGTGGGACTCCGTGATAGGCCAGCCGGGACGGTCCTCCGAACACGAACAGATCCCCGCTTCGCAACTCAACGTCACGCCACGGGCGGGTGCGCGTATGCGGATTGCCGAACCGAAACACGCACACATTACCAATACTGAAAGAAACCACCGGCGCCATCGTGTGTTCCGCCCGGTCCTGATGAAGACCGAGACGGGCATCGTCGTCGTAATAATTCACGATTGCCGCGTCCGGACAATAGGAAGCCGGCTCGGCGGACACCGTCGGGTCGATACCACTGGCATCGACGACCGCCGCACGCGCCATCTCCACGAGCCATGCCGGCAGCGGCTTGACCGGTGCGCCGTCACCGTCGCTGTCGTCTGCGTACCGGGAATAGCGATAGGGCGACCAGTGCCAGCCGAGGCAGACCGACTCGACCCGCAGCGGCGTTCCGTCCGGCATACGAGGATGGCGCAGACCCGCGGGCGGTGCCGCCCAACGTCGGGCCGCACCAAGCATACGTCGCTGCTCTGCGCTATCGAGCCAGTCCGGCAGGAGAACGGCACCCGGCGCGACCACGGCCGCCGAGCGACCGAAAAGGCCGTCATCCATCGTCGTCCATCGGTCAGTTACCCACCTGCCACAGCCGCACCGTCGCATCGCCGTCGCCGCTGGCCAGAAGCGTCCCAACCGGGGAGAACCCCACCGAGGTCACCCAGCTGCTACCGCTGGTCGGCGGCTGACTGGTCAGCGGCTCGCCGAGCGGACGGGGTGCGGTCGGGTCGGCCACACCCCACAGCCGGACCGTCCCGTCGCCACCCGTGCTCGCCAGGAGCGTCCCATCCGGGGAGAACGCCACCGACCGCACCCAGCTGGTCTGGCCGGTCAGCGGCGGGCCGAGTGGGTGGGGCGCGGTCAGGTCGGCCACGTCCCACAGCCGCACCGTCCCGTCGTCACCCGCGCTGGCCAGTAACCTCCCCGTCGGGGCGAACGCCACTGACCGTACCTTGCCGACCTGGCCGACCTGGCCGGTCAACGGCTGGCCGAGCGGACGCGGGACGGCCGGGTCTGCGGGGCCGGCCGGGTCGGCCACATCCCACAGCCGCACGGTGCCATCCCAGCTGGCGCTGGCAAGCGTGCGCCCGTCCGGGGAGAACGCCACCGACTCCACGGCGTCGGTGTGGCCGACCAGTGGCCCGCCCAACAGGTGGGCGGCGACCCGATCGGACACGTCCCACAGTCGCACCGTGTGGTCGAAGCCAGCGCTGGCAAGCGTCCGCCCGTCCGGGGCGAACACCACCGACCACACCGCACCGGTATGGCCGACCAGCGGCTTGCCGAGCGGGCGGGGGACGGTCGGGTCGGTGAGGTCCCACAGCCGCACCGTCCAGTCCTCGCCGGCGGTGGCCAGCGTCCGCCCGTCCGGGGAGAACGCGACCGCGTACACCCCACCGGTGTGCCCGGTCAAGGGCTGGCCGAGCGCGCGGTGAGCGGTCGGCACGGTGACATCCCACAGCCGTACCGTGCCGTCGCCACCGGCGCTGGCAAGCGTCCGCCTGTCCGGGGAGAAGGCCACCGACCGCACCTCGCCGGTGTGGCCGGTCAGCGGCGGGTCGAGTGCCCGGAAGGTGGGAACCGGCGTCGGCGGTATGGACGTGGAGGGGACCGGCACAGGTGGGACGGCGATCGGAGGCCGGGGCGCCAGGGCGACGTAGGCAAGGACTGCGCCGACCAGGAACAGCGCGACAACGGCAACCGCAACGAGGATACGGCGGCGCAGGATCGGGTCGTCAGGATCCGGCCCTGATTCGCGCACCGTCGGGGACGGTGCCGGCGGGATGGCCACGGACAGCTGGTCGGCGGCGGCGCGGACGTCGTCGTCGAGCCGGAGCACGATGCCGGAGCGAGCGGTCCACCCCGGGCCGTATGCGGTCGCCGCGGCGCGAGCCAGGTCGAGGGCGAAGGCGTGCGCGGAAGGCTGGCGGGCTTTCGGGTCGTTGGCCAGCGCACGCATGATCACATCGGCGATCGGTGCGGGCACCCCGGCCGGCGGTGGGGGGACAGTGCCGAGGTGGTGCTGTGGGTGCACATCTGACGGCAGGCTCGGGTCGAAGGGCGGCGTCCCGCTCAGCAGGTGGTAGAGCACGATCCCGAGGGCGTACAGGTCGGTGCCCGGTCCCAGCCGACCGCCGGTGATCTGCTGCTCGGGGGCCATGTACCGCGGAGTCCCGACAACCGCACTGGCCGCGACCGCCGATCCTGCCACGATCTTCGCGATACCGAAGTCGGTGACTTTGACCAGGCCGCCGGCGTCAAACAGGATGTTGTCCGGTTTGATGTCGCGGTGCAGGACGTCCCGGCCGTGGGTGTAGGACAGCGCCGCGGCAACCGCCAAGCCGACCGCGCAGGCGGCCTGCGGGGACATGCCGGCCCGGCGGCGGGTCAGCGTCCCCCCGCCCAACCTCTCCATGACGATCAGGTGCAGATCGTCGTCGGCGACGTAGTCGTGGACCCGCACCACATGTGGATGATCAAGGGCGGCGAGCAGCTGCGCTTCCGCCGCGAACCCCGCGGTCGCGTCGTCGAGATCCGCTACCAGAATCTTGATCGCAACGTCACGGTTCAGCCGACGGTGCCGGCCGGCCAGCACCAACCCGAACGTGCCCCAGCCGAGGACCTCGCCCAGCTCGTAGCCGGGTAGTGCCGCGGCGACCCGCGCCGGGTCAAACGGCATGTACCGACGGTCGACGGATCCCCGCGACCCCCGCCCCTACCAGCACAGATCCGCTCATCGTCTCCCCTGCACGCATCCCCCCCGGGTGCGCTGCGCCGATCCTACCCATCGGCCCCGGCCCCGGCCCCGGCCCCAGCCCCGACCCCGACCCCGACCCCCGGTCACCGGTCACCGTCCGCCGGTCACCGTCCGCCGTCGTGAAACCCGGTTGGCGCCGACCCGACACAGAGCCGCAGCGATGCGCCGGACGGAAATGCCGGCCGGGCACCGGGCACGCCCGACGACCGCAGTGGGCGCGTATCGTGACATTCTTTACCCATGGTTGACGGGGGCGGGGTCACCGACACAGCGGCGTCCGATGACGGCGGTCGCTACGACTTCTTCGTCAGTTGCACCGGCGTGGACGCCGCCTGGGCGGCGTGGATCGCGTGGCAGCTTGAGGCACGGGTGCGGTTCGGCGAGCGGTCCGCGCGGGTGTTCGTGCAGGCATGGGACCTCGTCCCGGGCACGAACTGGGCGACCAGCATGCACCGCACGCTGCAGACCTCGGCCAGAGTGGTGCCTGTCCTGTCCCCCACTTATCTGGCCGACTCCCGGTACGGCAACGCCGAGTGGCTGGCGATCTGGCCGGACGACCCCGAGGGGCTCGACCGCCGGATCGTGCCCGTCCGGGTCGCGGACTGCCAGCCCGAGGGTCTGCTGCGGTCGATCACCTACATCGACCTACTCGGCCACGACGAGACGGCCGCCGCCGACACGCTGCTGGCGGGGATCACCGGCTCCGTCACGGGTCGGGCGAAGCCCCCCGTCACCCCGCCGTTCCCCGGCGCGGCCGCACGACCCGCATTCCCGGGATCGAATGGGCAACCGGGTTTCCCCGGACCTGTCAGCGCGGTCACGGTGCTGCACATCTCCGACACCCAGTTCGGGGCGCACCACGTGCGCGGCAATACCGGGCTGACCGAGGCGGACCGCGCCCGCTCGTCCCTGTTCGGGCGGCTGCACGACGATCTGCGAGACCGTGCCGACATCGACGGCCTGCGACCGGATCTCGTCGTGGTCACCGGCGACCTGACCCAGAGCGGCACGAAGAGCGAGTTCGACCAAGCGTACGACTTCCTCGTCGCGCTGGCGGAGCGCCTGGAACTCGACCGGAACCAGTTCGCGATCATACCCGGCAACCACGACGTCAACGGCAAGCTTTGCAACGCCTACTTTCTGCAGCGCGAAGCGGCCGACGAGGCTCCCCTCCCACCGTACTGGCCGAAGTGGGACTTCTTCGACGCCCTGCTCGGGCGGTTCTACGGCACCAATGCCGTGATTGGCTTCGCTGTCGGCGCGGAATGGTCGCTGATCGAGATCCCCGACCGCAAAGTCGTCGTGGCCGGACTGAACTCCACCATGGCCGAGACGCACAAGGAGCACTACGGCTGGCTCGGGGAACACCAGCTCCGTACCGTCGCCGACGGGCTGCGCCGCTACGAGCGGGACGGCTGGCTGCGGATCGGCGCCGTGCACCACCACCCGATCCGCGGCGCCACCTCCGATGACGAGAACCTGCGCGACGCCGACGACCTGGACCGCATCCTCGGCCCGCACCTGAACCTGCTACTGCACGGCCACACCCACAACGGGCGGGCGAACTGGCTACCGTCCGGGCTGCCGATCATCTCCACCGGCAGTGCCGCGGTCGACACACCTGCCCGTCCGGCTGCGATGCCCAACCGGTACCAGCTGATCCGGATCGACCGGGACGGGTTCACCCGCTATGCCCGCCGCTACGAGCCCGATCAGAAACGCTGGACCGGGGACCTGCGCATCGACCCAGCCGGTAACTACTGGTGGCTACACACACCGAGCGCGTTCCGATCGGTCCACGCGGCGTTCCCGACCACACCCGGGAATAACGGAGATATATCGGACCAGCCGCCCCTGCCACCCGACACGCTGGACGAGATCGCGGAGGTGGCCCGCCTGCGCCACCCGGACGCGACGGTCACGCGGATCGAGGCGTCCGGCGAGCGGCCCGCCCACCTGCGGGTGCGGCGGGCCGAGGGCCAGGTGGTGGAACAGCGGGTGATCGGTCTGGTCGACGGCACGGTGGACGCGGCGGCGGTCGACGAATTCGCCAGGACGGTCCGGGAGCCGTACCTGGCCGCCTTCCCCAGCCTGTTCACCGACCTCATCTACACCGGCGGGACACAGGCCACCCCCGAGCTGGTCGACCACGCCGAGCGGCAGGGTGTGCGACTGCTGAGCATGCCCGAATACCAGGGTGTGCTGGACCTGCGCGGCTACGTCACGCGGCAGACGGCCCGGCTGCGCGCCGACCCGGACTACCCACCCGAGCTGTATGTGCCACAGCACATCCGCCGAATCGACCGCACCACCCGCACCCGCACCGGCACGGCCGCCGCAACCGGCCCCGCTCTCGACCAGATCATCGAATGGCTGACCACCGACGAAGCCCGCTTCATCCTCGTACTCGCCGACTCCGGACACGGCAAAACCTTCCTCACCCACGAACTCGCCCTGGCCTTACCCCACCACCTCCCACACGTCGACCCGATGCTGATCGAGTTACGACAACTGGAGAAGTCACTCGAGCTCGACCGGCTCATCGCCCAACATCTGGCGGACTCCCAGATCCGCCAGATGAACCTGGACGCGTTCGGCTACATGCTCACCCAGGGCCGCCTCGTGTTGATCTTTGATGGCTTCGACGAACTCGCCGCCCGCGTCACCTACGAACGCGCGGTCGCACACCTCGACACCCTGCTGACCGCCCTCGACAACCGGGTCGACTCCGACAGCGGGACCATGATTACCAGCCGGGCGAAGATCGTCGTGACAAGCCGGGCCGAGTTCTTCCTCACGGACGACGAGGTCCTGAAAAAGACCGGCGAAAAGGTCGAACGGACGCTCGGCCGGTTCATCGTCCGGCTCGCGGATTTCACCCCCGAACAGATCCATGACTTCCTCGTCGGACGCTTCACACGGGCGCTGTCGGTGGAGTTTCCCGACACCGATGCCCGCCGGGCCGAGGCACACCGGCAGGCGACAGCCCGCCTCGAGCTGATCCGGGGCGTGCGGGACCTCCTCGGCCTGGCACATAACCCGCGACTGTTGTCCTTCATCGCCGAGCTGGACGAGGACCGGCTACGCGCAGCCCGCCAACGTGGCGACAAGGTCACCGCGGCTGACCTGTACCGGGAGTTGGTCGGTCAATGGCTGACCTACGAGCACACTCGGTCACCAGAACTGACTGTCGGCGAACGGGAGTTCGCCGTCACCGAGCTGGCCGTGGCCATGTGGCGCGACGGCGCGGCGTTCATCGACGTGACCAGACTGACCGAGATCGCAGCCGAGGTGCTCCGATCGATGCGCGACCCCCGGGGCCTCACCCCGGCCGAGACCGCCCTGCTGCTCGGTTCGGGTACGGCACTACGCCGCGATGCCGACGGCCGGTTCTCCTTCATCTCCTGGTCGGTGATGGAGTACCTGGTCGCCGCCGACATCGCCCGCCGACTCACTGCGCCGACCGGCCGTACCGGCCATTCCGGTGATCTGCTCGCAGCGCAGATCATGTCGGAGCTGATGGCCGACTTCTTCGCAGACCTGGCTGGCCGGGACGAGGCGGCCCGCTGGGCGCAGGACACCGTCGACGACGCGGACGCGCCCACAGTGGCCAAGGCGAACGCGGAGCTGGTCGCACGCCGGCTGAACATCCCACTACGGACCGGGGCGAAGTTCGCCGGTACCGATCTCGCCGGCTACGACCTCGCCGGCCGAGACCTGCGCGATGCCGACCTGCGCCGGGCAAACCTCACCGACGCCCGGCTCGACCACGCCGACCTACGCGGCGCCAACCTACGCGATGCCATCCTCACCGGCGCCTCCCTGACGGCGACCGCACTGACCGGCGCGGACCTGACCAGGGCGAACCTGACCGGCGCGACGGTCCGCGACGGCAGCGCAGACCGGCTGACAGCACGGCACGCCGACCTCGACAGCATCCAGCTCATCGGTGGGACGCTGCGCGGGCTCGACCTGGCGGGCGCCTCGATGCGGGGGGCGCGGGTGACCGGTGCCGGGCTCACCGGAGTGGACCTGACCGGTGCGGACCTGCGTGGTGCCCGCGTCATCGACACGGACCTGACCGGTGCGGTGCTGACGGGTAGCCGGTGGTCACGGGCAGGGGTTCTCGGTAGCCAGCTCGGTTCCGCCCGGGACGCACCCGAGCTGGCCGCGGCGGCGGTCGCCGGGCGGGATCCCGCGCAGGCGATGCTGCGGTCGGCGGCCTCACCGCAGTACGCGGTCGCGTTCTCCCCGGACGGCACCATGATCGCCTCTGGGGGTAGGGACAGTGCGGTGCGGCTGTGGGATGCTGCGACCGGCCGACAGCTGCGCACCCTCATGGGCCACACCGGCCCGGTGTTGTCGGTGTGCTTCTCCCCGGATGGCACCATGATTGCCTCTGGGTCGGACGATCACATGGTCCGGCTGTGGGACACCACCACCGGCACCGAACGTCGCTCCCTGACCGGCCACACCGCTCGGGTGTGGTCGGTGGGATTTTCCCCGGACGGCACCATGATCGCCTCCGGGGGGTACGACTGCACGGTCCGACTGTGGGACACCACCACCGGCCAGCACCTGCGCGCCCTGATCGGCCGCACCGACTGGGTCTCGTCGGTGGGGTTCTCCCCGGACGGCACCATGATCGCCGCGGGAGGGAACGACCGCATGGTCCGACTATGGGACACAACCACCGGCCGCGAACTACCCGCCCTGATCGGCCACATCGGCCCGGTGTCGTCGGTGGGGTTCTCCCCGGACGGCACCATGATCGCCGCGGGAGGAGACGACGGCGACGTTCAGCTGTGGGACACCACCACCGGCCGCGAACTACGAGCTCTGACCGACCATACCGGCCCGGTGTGGTCGGTGGGGTTCTCCCCGGACAGCACCATGATCGCCTCCGGATCAGGCGACCGCACGGTCCGACTGTGGGACACCACCACCGGCCGGCAGCTGCGCACCCTCGCCGGCCACACCAATCGGGTGCGGTCGGTGGAATTCGCCCCGGACAGCTCCATGATCGTTTCCGGGTCGGACGACGGTACGATCCGACTGTGGGACACCACCACCGGCCGACAGCCGTGCACCCTGACCGGCCACAACGACTCGGTGCGGTCGGTGGAATT
>NZ_CAUVXL010000102.1:12666-20821 GCF_963555915.1 Protofrankia sp. Cas4 | reverse complement strand
TGCCTCCGGGTCAGGCGACCGCACAGTCCGACTGTGGGACACCACCACCGGCCAACAGCGACACACCCTCACCGGCCCCACCGGCCACACCGACGCGGTGCGGTCGGTGGGATTCTCCCCGGACAGCACCATGATCGCCTCTGGGTCGGACGACCGCACGATCCGACTGTGGGACACCACCACCGGCCACCAGATCCACACCCTCATCGGCCACACCGCCACGGTGCTGTCGGTGGGGTTCTCCCCGGACACCACCATGATCGCCGCCGGGTCGGAGGATGGCACGGTACGGATGTGGGACACCACCACCGGTACCGAGATGCGCACTCTGACCAGCCACACCCGCCGAGTGTGGTCGGTGGGGTTCTCCCCCGACGGCACCATGATCGCATCAGGAGGCGACGACAACACGGTACGGCTATGGGACACCACCACCGGTACCGAGATGCGCTCCCTGACCGGCCACACCCGCCAGGTGCGGTCGGTGGGGTTCTCCCCCGACGGCACCATGATCGCATCAGGAGGCGACGACAACACGGTACGGCTGTGGGAGACCGCCACCGGCCGCCCGATCGCGACCATGATCGGTACTCGGGACGGGTGGGCGGTCCTGCTGCCGGACGGTTCGTACAAGCTGGTCGGCGAGCCGGACGGCTCCTTCTGGTTTATGATCAAGAACGTCCGTTTCGAGCCTGGCGAGCTGGACGGCTACGACCCGACCATCCGGCGCATCCCGGCGGACGCGCCGCTGCCCCTACCCCCCGTCCCGCCCCGGGCGCGGTTGACCTGACGTTCGCTTGCGCCTCTGGCCTTCCCTCGAACGGCCGGCGACGAACGCCGGTGACGGCGGGATCGGCCCGGTCTCCCGCAGCGATCGTCAGACGCGGATCACGCTCAGGCCCGGCACGTCCGCGTAGTCATCATCCTGACTGACCACCGGAACGTCGAGGGCGAGCGCGGTGGCGGCGATCCACGCGTCGTTCACCTTCATCCGCCGTCCGGAGTCACGCAACGCAACCCGCAGGCGTGCCCACGCCTGGGCCACACCATCGTCGATCGGCACCGGGTCAAGGTCCAACGCCTCCTGCAGCGTGGTGAGCCTCCGGTCACGCGCAGCCAGATTCCGAGCGGCCAGCACCCCCGCCCGCAGTTCGGCGACGGTGATGATGGAGACGGCGAGAGCGTCGGGCAGCGCGTCCACACGCAGTTCCCGCCCGGACTCCCGCGCGATGAAGACCGAGGTGTCGGCGAGCCCGGCCGCGGTCACAGCGGCGGCAGATCGTCCGTGGTGTCCGCGGCCAGCTCGTCGAGGTCGGCCCGGAGTTCGGGATCGGCCTGTCGGGACAGGAACCGGCGCACGAACTCCTCGCGACTGATGAACCGGGGACGGCGGCCCACGGCGGCGAGCCGGGCGACAGGCCGACCGTCAACGGTGATGAGCAGCTCCTCACCGGCCTCGACCCGTCGCAACAGGCCACGCGTGTCATTGCGCAACTCACGGGACGGTACCGACGCGACCATGCGACAAGCGTAGCAGCCGGCTACACCCGGCCAGCCGTGCTGGCTGAAGATCAATGGATGCGGAATACGGGATGAGGGATGAGGGATGAGGGATGCGGCGCTTGATCAGGTCGTGACCACGCTGTGGTCGGACCAACCTCGGCGTACCGCGTCCGACCTGGCGGTCCTACGCTTCCTCAGTGCCTGTATCGCGCAAGCGGAAGAAAACCCGCACGTCCAAGGCCTCGGCCCGCAACTCCAAGGCCTCGACCCGGCCAATCAAGCCGACGATCCGGTCCGATTCGGACGACCAGTCCCAGGATGAGCTCACAAAGGCCTTGACCGGTCTTGTCACCTACCGACGTCACGTGGACGCGCGTAAGGCGGCCCTTGCCACGTCGGCGGCCGACGCTCTCGTCGCCGAACTCGTCGCGTTCACACCGAGCCAACCCGATTCCGAGCTTGAAGATGACCTGTGCCGCCGACTCGGGGCGCGGCTGGGAGAGTTCGAAGACGAACCGATCGACGACCATGTGGACCCCGACCGACTCGCCGGGGCCGTCGTCACCGCAGCCGCCGCAGCCGTCCGCTCGGCACTGGACGCGACACTGGAGACGTTGACAACCGAGCCCGACTGCGAGCCCGACGGCTGGCGAGCACCGTGGCGGGTACTGACCACCGTGGCCCGCATCCTCCCCTTCCCGCTGAGCGCGACCACCGCCAACGCGATCGGAGACCTGCGCGATCATCCCGGCGGGCACGTACTGCCCACGACCCCCGGCGGCCCGACAATGACCGGGCAGGTCCTGTGGACACGCGACGCCTACGGTAGCCGCTTCGGCGTCACCACCGCGTTCACGACACTCAACGGGCCAGACCGCTGGTATCTGTGGGACATCGACGCCTGCGGATTCCAGGCGTTCACCGTCCACAGCGCCTACTACGCCACAGCCGAGCAGGCGCTGGCGGCGTGGCAGGCCGGAGTTGGCGTTCTCGCTGCCGGCGAGACGGCCCTCACCGCGGTCGACGATCCTTGGTTGCTGGCCGACCTGCTGCCCGCCGAGGAAGGATTGTTCCGGGCAGGCGGAGAGAACGCGGGCCAGCCCGCCGAGTACCACCGGAGCAGACGCCTCGCCGAAGCGGCGATCAAGAGCTTCGGAGTGCGTCAGGCCGCGCCGCACACAGACCTCGACGACGCCGGCGCAGCCGCAGAGTTCACCGCCTGGCTGCGGGCACACCGAGCCGACCAGCCACAGGCCGACCAGCCACAGCCGGCCGAGCTGGAAGAACTGATCACGGAACTGGTGGATTCCTGGCATATCGACGGCCCAGCCGCCCTGTACGGCACCTGCTCGCCGCACCGCATCGCCCTGACCGTCCTGCATCTGCGCAACTACTACAAGGAGGACTTCGCCGACCAGCTCGTCACCCTGCTCCCCGAGTGGGCCTGCTGGCTCGCCGAGCGCAACAGGACCGCACCCGGATTGGCCGAACGCTGCCGACCATACGCTCTGGGCGAGACACACCCCGACGTTGGCAGCGACGACTCCAGGCCGGACTATCGCGCCCGCGTGACCGAGTAGCCCGCCGCGCAGCGGGAGGGTCGGCAACACGGCTTCAGACCCCTGGCACTTCAGATCTTGATGAGAGTAACCCGCCTACCGCAGAGCGCCATGAGATCGTCAGGGTCCGACGTGAGGACGGTGACGCGGCCGGGGACGGCGAGCGCCGTGGCGCAGAGCATGGCGTCGATCGCGTGTTGGTGACCATGCAGACCCGCATCGCCCAGGAGAGCCGCCGCATGGCGGGCAATGTCCTCGGTGACAGGCTCGACGACGATGCGGGACAGGGTCCATTCCAGCGCCGGACGCCTGATGTGCGGGTGCACCACCTCGACCAGCGTCGCCGCACTGGTGATCACACGCATGTCGTCGGCGCGGGCGAGTGCGAGCCAGGCTGTGACCTCCCGGTCGCGCTGTACCGCTTTGGCGAGTCCTTCACTGTCCAAAACCAGGGTGCCGCCCGGCACTACGGGCGCGCGGATCATGCCGCGTTCGAGCCGGCGATGCCCTGCTGCTCGCGGGCGCGCAGCAGGGTGTCGCGCCTGGCCTGAATCTCCTCATCGGTGATCGGTCCGTGGTCGGCCTCCGCGACCGCGATCAGGTCGTTGAGGTTGTCGCGTTCGATCTGGCGCGCGACGGCCGCGGCGACGTATGCGGACAGGCCCGAGGGACCGCCGCGGGCGCGGGCCGCCTCGGCGACGTCCCGGGGCATTGTGATCGAGTACTTCTGGGTAGGCTCGCTCATACTCCTTATGCTACCTCGGGTACTCCCGCTGGATGGTTGACCGCACGACCGGGGCGGGCGCGTATCGTGACATTCTTTACCCATGGTTGACGGGGGCAGGGTCACCGACACAGGGGTAACCGACACGGCGGTAACCGACACGGCGGCGTCCGATGACGGCGGTCACTACGACTTCTTCGTCAGTTACACCGGCGTGGACGCCGCCTGGGCACAGTGGATCGCGTGACAGCTTGAGGCCCGGGTGCGGTTCGGCGAGCGGTCCGGCGAGCGGTCCGCGCGGGTGTTCGTGCAGGCGTGGGACCTCGTCCCGGGCACGAACTGGGCGACCAGCATGCACCGCACGCTGCCGGCCTCGGCCCGGGTGGTGCCTGTCCTGTCCCCCACTTATCTGACCGAATCTCGGTACGGCAACGCCGAGTGGCTGGCGATCTGGCCGGACGACCCCGAGGGGGCCAAACGCCGGATCGTGCCGGTCCGGGTCGCGGACTGCCAGCCCACCGGTCTGCTGCGGTCAACCACCTACATCGATCTGGTCGGCCGCGACGAGACGGCCGCCGCCGACAGGCTGTTGGCGGGGATCACCGCGTCCGTCGAAGGTCGGGCGAAGCCCGCCGTCGCCCCGCAGTTCCCCGGCCCGGACGGTCGCGCGGCGCGTGGTGCCGACCAACCGGATTTCCCCGGAGCTGCCAGTGCGGTCACCGCCGCGGTCAAGACAGCCGCGGTCAGGACAGCCGCGGGCAGGCCGGGCAAGGCCACGGAGCCGGCCGTCACGGTGCTGCACATCTCCGACACCCAGTTCGGGGCCCACCACGTGTTCGGCCGGGCCGGGCTGACCGAGGCCGACCGTGCCCACTCGTCTCTGTTCGCCCGGTTGCACGACGACCTGCGGGACCGAGCCGGCACCGACGGCCTGCGGCCAGACCTCGTCGTACTCTCCGGTGACCTGGCCGAGACCGGCGACGAGAGCGAGTTCGACCAGGTGTACGACTTCCTCGTCGCATTGGCGGAGCGCCTGGAACTCGACCGGAACCGGTTCGTGGTCATCCCTGGCAACCACGACGTCAACCGGCTGCTCTGCCAGTCCTACTTTCTGCGTGAGCAGGCCTTCAAGCGGAATCCCCAGCCGCCGTACTGGCCGAAGTGGGAATGCTTCGACGCCCTGCTGCGGCGGTTCTACGGTGTCGACGCCGCGATCGGCTTCGGTGTCGGCGCGGAATGGTCGCTGGTCGAGATCCCCGACCGCAAAGTCGTCGTGGCTGGACTGAACTCGACGATGGCCGAAACGCATGAGGAGCACTACGGCTGGCTCGGGGAAGACCAGCTCCGTACCGTCGCCGAGGCGTTGGGCCGTTACGAGCGGGACGGCTGGCTGCGGATCGGTGCCGTGCACCACAACCCGATCCGGGGAGCCACCACGGACGACGAGAACCTGCGCGACGCCGACGACCTGGACCGCATCCTCGGCCCGCACCTGAACCTGCTGCTGCACGGCCACACCCACGACGGCCGGGCCAGCTGGTTGCCGTCCGGGCTGCCGGTCGCGTCCACGGGCAGTGCGGCGGTCGACGCGCAGGCCCGCCCGTCGGAGGTACCGAACCAGTACCAGCTGCTCCGGATCGACCGAGACGGGTTCACCCGCTATGCCCGCCGCTACGAGCCCGATCAGAAACGTTGGACGGGTGACCTGCGGGTCGACCCGGCCGGCAGCTCGTGGTCGGTACGCACACCGCACGCGTTCCGGTCGATGCAGGCGGCGTTTCCGTCCCCGGCCGGGGACGACGACGAGGAGGGTGAACCAGGCCCACACCGGCGCGAGCGGTATGGCCGGGGTATGGACGGCCGGTTCCCGGACGGCGAGGAGCTGTCCCACGGATTGTCCGGACCGCCGCGGCGGCAACCGGACACGCTGGACGAAATCGCCAAAGTGGCCCGCCTGCACCACCCGGACGCGACGGTCGAGCGGGTCGAGGCGTCCGGCGGACTGCCCGCCCGCCTGGATGTGTGGTGTGCCAAGGGCTGCACCGTGGAGTACGGGCTCGTCGGCCTGATCGACGGCGAAGCGGACGACGCCACGGTTGACGAGTTCGCCACAACGGTCCAGGCCAGGTATCCGCCGCACCGCCGCAATCTGGTCACCGAGCTCGTCTACACCGGGGGAACACCGGCCACCCCCGAGCTGGTCGCCCACGCCGCGCGGAACGGTATGCGGCTGTTGAGCATGCTCGAATACCAGGGCGTCCTGGACCTGCGCGGCTACGTCGACCGCCAGACCGCCCGACTTGACGCCGACCCGGACTACCCACCCGAGCTGTATGTGCCGCAGCGCATCCGGCGGATCGACCGCACCACCGTCACCGCCCCCGCCCTCCAACAGATCGTCGAGTGGCTGACCACCGATGAGGCCCGGTTCATCCTTGTGCTCGGCGACTCCGGGCACGGCAAGACCTTTCTGACGCACGAGCTCGCCCTGGAGTTACCCCGCCACCTGCCGCACGTCGACCCGATGCTGATCGAGCTGCGGCAGCTGGAGAAGTCCCTTGAACTCGACCGGCTCGTCGCCCAGCACCTGGTGGACTCCCAGGTCCGCCGGCCGGACCTGGACGCCTTCCGTTACATGCTGGCTCAGGGCCACCTCGTGTTGATCTTCGATGGTTTCGACGAGCTCGCGGCCCGGGTCACCTACCAGCGCGCGGTCGCACACCTCGACACCCTGCTGGCCGCCCTCGACAATCAGGCAAAGATCGTCGTGACGAGCCGGGCCGAGTTCTTCCTGACCGACGACGAGGTGTTGAAGAAGACCGGGGAGAAGGTCGAGCGGACGTTCGGCCGGTTCATCGTCCGGCTGGAAGACTTCGGCCCCGAACAGATCCATGCCTTTCTGGTCGGACGCTTCACCCGCACGCTGTCGGTGGAGATTCCCGACACCGACGCCCGCCGTGTGGAAGCACAACAACGGGCAACAGCCCGCCTCAAGCTGATCGGGGAGGTGCGGGACCTCCCCGACCTGGCACGTAACCCACGGCTGTTGTCGTTCATCGCCGAGCTGGAGGATGATCAGCTATACCAGGCGCGCCAGCGTGGCGGCACGGTGACCGCAGCGGACCTGTATTGGGAGCTGGTGGGCCAGTGGCTGGCCTACGAGTGCGAGCGGTCACCGGAGCTGACGGTCGACGAGCGGAAGGATGCCGTCACCGAGTTGGCGGTGGCGATGTGGCGGGACGGCGAGGCGTTCATCGATGTGACCAGGCTGACCGAGATCGCCGCTGGTGTGCTCCGGTCGATGCGTGATCCGCGTGGTCTGACTCCGGCTGAGGCTGCGCATCTGCTCGGTTCGGGTACGGCGTTGCGCCGGGATGCCGAGGGCCGGTTCTCCTTCATTCACTGGTCGGTGATGGAGTATCTGGTCGCGGCCGAAGCGGCCCGCCAGCTCGCCGCAACGGCCCACCATGCCGGTCAGGCCGGTGATCTGCTCGCGGCACAGGAGATGTCAGAGCTGATGGCCGACTTCTTCACCGATCTGGCCGGCCGGGACGCGGCGGCTCAGTGGGCGCAGGACACCGTCGACGACCCAGACACGCCTGGGGTGACGAAGGCGAACGCGGTGGTCGTCGCACGGCGACTGGGCATCGAGCTGCGGACGGAGGCGAAACTGGCCGGCGCCGATCTCGCCGGCCAGGACCTCTCCGGCCGGGACCTGCGCGGCGCTGACCTGCGGCGGGCGAACCTGACCGACGCCCGGCTCGACCGTGCCGATCTGCGGGGTGCTGATCTGCGCGACGCGGTGCTCACCGGTGCTTCCCTGATCGCGACCGCGCTGTCTGGCGCGGATCTGTCCGGGGCAAGGCTGCCTGGGGCGACGGTCCGCGATGTCAGCGCGGAGCGGCTGATCGCCCGCGGTGCCGATCTCGACGGCATCCAGCTCACCGACGGGACGCTGCCTGGGCTCGACCTGGTTGGCGCGTTACTGCGGAGCGCGCGGGTGACCGGTGCTGGGTTCACCGGGGCGAACCTGACCGGTGCGGACCTTCGTGGTGCCCGTTTCATCGACACGGATCTGACCGGCGCGGTGCTGACGGATAGCCGATGGTCGCGGGCGGCAATTCTCGGTGGCCAGCTCGGTTCGGTCCGGGAGGCGCCTGAGCTGGCCGTCGCGGCGGTCGCCGGGCGGGATCCCGCGCAGGTGATGCTGCGGTCGGCGGCCTCACCGCAGTACGCGGTGGGGTTCTCCCCGGACGGCACCATGATCGCCTCGGGGGGTGGGGATGGCTCGGTGCGGCTGTGGGATACCGCGACCGGCCGTGAACTACGCACCCTGACCGGCCACACCGGCTGGGTGTGGTCGGTGGGG
>NZ_CAUVXL010000102.1:11286-12238 GCF_963555915.1 Protofrankia sp. Cas4 | reverse complement strand
GCTGGGTGTTGTCGGTGGGGTTCTCCCCGGACGCCACCATGATCGCCTCGGGGGGTGTGGATGGCTCGGTTGGGCTGTGGGATGCCGCGACCGGCCATGAACTGCGTTCCCTGACCGGCCACGCCGGCGGGGTGTGGTCGGTGGGGTTCTCCCCGGACGCCACCATGATCGTTTCCGGGGATGACGATGGGTCGGTGCGGCTGTGGGATACCGCGACCGGCCGTGAGCTACGCACCCTGACCGGCCACACCGGCCGGGTGGAGTCGGTGGGGTTCTCCCCGGACGGCACCATGATCGCTTCTGGGGGTGGGGATGGGTCGGTGCGGCTGTGGGATACCGCGACCGGCCGCGAGCTGCGTTCCCTGACCGGCCACACCGGCTCGGTGTTGTCGGTGTGGTTCTCCCCGAACGGAACCATGATTGCCTCGGGGGGTGCGGATGGCTCGGTGCGGCTGTGGGACACCGCGACCGGCCGCGAACTACGCACCCTGACCGGCCACACCAACAGGGTGCAGTCGGTGGGGTTCTCCCCGGACGCCATCATGATCGCTTCCGGGGGTGCGGATGGCTCGGTGCGGCTGTGGGATACCGCGACCGGCCGTGAACTGCGCACCCTGACCGGCCACACCAGACCGGTGCGGTCGGTGGGGTTCTCCCCGGACAGCACCATGATCGCCTCAGGGGGTGCGGATGGGTCGGTGCGGCTGTGGGACACCGCGACCGGCCGTAAACTACGCACCCTGACCGGCCACACCGGCGGGGTGCGGTCGGTGGGGTTCTCCCCGGACAGCACCATGATCGCTTCTGGGGGTGGGGGTGGGTCGGTTGGGCTGTGGGACACCGCGACCGGCCGTAAATTACGCACCCTGACCGGCCACACCGGCTCGGTGTGGTCGGTGGGGTTCTCCCCGAACGGCACCATGATCGCCTCGGGGGGTGAGGATCGCTCGGT
>NZ_CAUVXL010000102.1:0-11085 GCF_963555915.1 Protofrankia sp. Cas4 | reverse complement strand
CGCACCCTGACCGGCCACACCGACGGGGTGGGGTCGGTGGGGTTCTCCCCAGACGGCACCATGATCGCCTCTGGGAGTGGGGATGGCTCGGTTCGACTGTGGAACGCCGCGACCGGCCTACAGCTGCGTTCCACGACCGGCCACACCGGCGGGGTGGGGTCGGTGGGGTTCTCCCCGGACGGCACCATGATCGCTTCTGGGGGTGGGGATGGCTCGGTGCGGCTGTGGGCTACCGCGACCGGCCGTGCGCTGCGTTCCCGGACCGACCACACCGGCTCGGTGTGGTCGGTGGGGTTCTCCCCGAACGACACCATGATCGCTTCTGGGGGTGCGGATGGCTCGGTGCGGCTGTGGGACACCGCGACCGGCCGTAAACTACGCACCCTGACCGGCCACACCGGCTGGGTGGGGTCGGTGGGGTTCTCCCCGGACTGCACCATGATCGTTTCGGGGGGTGGGGATGGCTCGGTGCGGCTGTGGGATACCGCGACCGGCCGACAGATCGCGATTATGATCGGGGTGCGGAGTGGGTGGGCGCTCCTGCTACCGGACGGTACGTACAAGCTGATCGGCGAACCGGACGACCCCTTCTGGTTTATGATCAAGAATGTCCGTTTCGAGCCTGGCGAGCTGGACGGCTATGACCCGGCCGTCCGGCGCGTCCCGGCGGACGCGCCGCTGGCCCTGCCCGGCCCGCGTCCCGCGCCAAAGGGCGGCCCCTTCCGCCGCCGCTGACTGCACGACCGCGCAACTCTGCCGGCAGGCCCGGCCCGTCAGGAGCGGCTGAGGATGACGACGCTGCGTGGGCCGACCATCGTGTCGGAGTAGTGGCGTACAGTCAGAAAACTATGACGAAAGATCAGCTATGTCACGCCTTCGGCGATGAATCCTGCCGTAGCGGGATATACCGGCTGGCCATAGTACAGGTTGCCATCGCCGATCTCGCCAAGGCTCGTACGTTGCTACGCGCCGCGCTCGGTCCGAAACCCCCACTGACCTACGAGCACATGCGCAAACACGAAGAGCCTCTGCTGTGGCTCGCCGATGGGTTCGCGTGGGCCGAAGGGAAAGGAGGGATCTGGACCGTGTGGGCGCGGTCAGCCGCCCTGCCCTGCGCTGGGCCCGGATAACGCAGACCCCGGCCGCTCCTCGTCCGGGGAGGGACCGGGGTTACTTCCTCAGCTACTGCCTCGGCGCCTCAAGTATGCACGGCGAAACGCGGTCGCGCAACGCGACACCGACCCTGCCCGCCGGCGGGCCACCCTGCCCGGTCAGGAGCGGCTGAGGATGACGACGCTGCGTGGGCCGACGTCGATGGTGGGGCCGGCCGGGCCGGCGGGAGCCGATCGTGGCGGGTCGGGGACGGTGGTGTCCAGCACGAGCCCCCAGCCCGTTCCGGGGAGGGTGAAGGTCACTGGTTCCCAGTAGGCGTTGAAGGCCAGCAGCAGCTCGCCGGCCTCAGCCCCGCCATCGTCCCCGAAATTGTGGCCGGGACCGTTGCCGCCGCGCAGGTGCGCGGCGAGTGCGTGGGCGAACGTGGCCTTCCAGTCGCCGGCGGTCATGGGCTGCCCGTCCGGGCGCAGCCAGGTCTGCACAACGCCACCGCCGGCCGCGGGCGAGACGCTGGTCGGGAATCGGCGGGCACGCAGCACCGGGTGCTCGCGGCGTAGCCGGATCAGACCGGCGGTAAAGGCGATGAGATCGGCGGTAAAGGCGATGAGATCGGCGCGGTCCGGGTGGTCAGGGTGGTCGGCGTTGCCAGCGGCGGCGGCCCAGTCCATCCAGGAGATGGCGTTGTCCTGGCAGTAGGCGTTGTTGTTGCCGTGCTGGCTGCGGCCGAGTTCGTCGCCGTGAGAGAGCATCGGCACGCCGTCGCTGACCAAAAGCGTGGTGAGCAGATTGCGTTGCTGGCGGGCGCGTAACGCCAGCACGGCCGGGTCATCGGTGTCGCCCTCGGCGCCGCAGTTCCAGGACCTGTTGTCGTCGGTGCCGTCCCGGTTCCCCTCGCCGTTGGCCTCGTTGTGCTTGGCGTCATACGACGTCAGGTCACGCAGTGTGAAACCGTCATGACAGGTGATGAAGTTGATGCTCGCCACCGGGCCGCGGGTCGGATACAGGTCGGAGCTGCCGGCCAACCTCGTGGCCAGCGCCGGAACCCGGCCATCCAGACCCCGCCAGAAGTCGCGGACGTCGTCACGGTAGCGGCCGTTCCATTCCGACCAGCCCGCCGGGAAACGGCCGAGGTCATAGCCGTCAACACCGGTATCCCACGGCTCGGCGACCAGTTTCACCGCGGACAGCACCGGGTCCGCCGCAATCGCGTCGAGGAAGGCGGAGTACACATCCCACCCGGCGTCCTCGTCACGGGCCAGCGACGCGGCAAGGTCGAAACGGAAACCGTCGACGCCCATCGCCATCACCCAGTACCGCAATGCGTCGAGAACCAGGCGCAGCGCCGCGGGATGCGCGAGATCGAGGGTATTGCCGGTGCCGGTGGTATCATAGTAGAAGCGCCGCTGCCCGGGAACAAGCCGATAGTAGGCGGCGTTGTCCAGACCGCGGTAGCACAGCGTCGGGCCGTTCTCGTTGCCCTCGGCGGTGTGGTTGAACACGACGTCCAGCAGCACTTCCAGCCCGGCGGCGTGCAGCGCCTCGACCATGGTCCGGAGCTCGTCGACCTGCCCGCCGGGGACCGACGTCGCCGCGTATTCGCCGTGCGGGGCGAAATAGCTGATCGAGTCGTATCCCCAGTAGTTGCGCAGGCCCTTGTCGAGCAGGACGCCGGAGTGCAGGAAATGGTGCACCGGCATCAGCTCGACGGTCGTCACACCCAACCGGAGCAGATGGTCGACGGCCGCGGGTGAGCCGAGACCGGCATAGGTGCCGCGCAGCGGCGCCGGCACATCCGGAGCCAACTGGGTGAAACCCTTGACGTGGGTTTCGTAGATGACGGTCTCCGACCACGGCACCCGGCCCGGCCCCGGGGCGGGAGGCTGCGCGGGCGCCACCACCACCGACCGGGGTACGAAGCCGGCCGAGTCGGCGTCGTTGCGGCGGTCCGGCTCACCGGGGATGTGCCCGAGCACCTCGGGCCCCCATCGCACCGTTCCCGTGACGGCGCGAGCATAAGGGTCCAACAGCAGTTTCGCCGGGTTGCACCGCAGCCCGGCGGCGGGATCCCACGGGCCGGACACCCGGAACCCGTAGTGGTCCCCAGCTCGTACGCCGGGCACATGGCCGCGCCAGGTGCCCGAGTCGTCCTGCTCAAGGGGCACCCGCGTCTCGCCGCCACCGCCATTGCTTTTGCCGCTGCCGCTGCCGCTGCCGCTGCCGCTGCCGTCGTCATCATCGAAAAGGCAGAAATCGACCGCGTCGGCGACTGCGGACAACACGCCGACATCAGCGCCGTCCGCGCGCAGGTGGACCCCGAGCGCGGACGTGGCGACCTTCCCGCCAGTCGTCGCGCCTGCCGATGGGCCGAGGGAGCTGTACGTCATGGCCGTATTATCCTTACCCTTGGTAACGATCATATTAACATGCTCTGTCTCAGAGCGACCGCCGACCGGCGACCGGGGGCGCGGCGTCGCGGCGTCGCGGGACTGTTGCCGGGCGCTCTTTGGGAACGATGTGAATCTGGTGTTGTGGTAGGAGCATCAGATTCACATCGTTAAGAGTGCCCGGCAACAGAGGGCGTAGATCATGGAACGCGGCGCCCATAGCAACCCGCTCAACGCCTGCGGGCAAGCATCACCTTCGACCGTGCTTACGTTTTTTTCGAATACGAGGCATGCTGGCCCTATGTCGAATGCGCTTCGCGAACGAACGGTCCTACCCCCCGCCGACCGGTCGGGCCTTGCCAGGTTCGCGCGCGGCCTGGCGGACGTGGAGGCGCCGTCAAGGGCTCGCCTGGTGGGCCGGGACGGCTCGCAGATCGAAATCCCCGACGAACTCTACGGCGTCCTGGGTGACGTGGTGGCAGCGCTGGCCCAGGGCCTGGCCGTGTCGATCGCGCCGCACAACACGATGTTGACGACGCAGGAGGCTGCCGACCTGCTCAACATCTCCAGGCCGACACTGGTACGCCTGTTGACCGAAGGTGAGGTTTCGTACACCATGCGGGGACGCCACCGTCGGGTCATGCTCCACGACATCCTTGATTACCGCGAACGCACTCGCCGCGAACGCAGGCACGTGTTGGACCAGATGGCCTCCGATGCCGAGGACGACAACCTGTATGACGTAACCGCTGTCCCAGCCCGCACAAGGTGAGACACAGTCGCCGTGGTATTCCCCGCCATCCTCGAACGCGCAGGCGTGCCGCGATTTGCGGCCGAAATGCGACGACATCTTCGCTAATCGAAACTGGTCAGGTTCCGGTGACCAGGCCGCGGGCACGGGCCTGGGTGAGCCAGCCCGGGTACTCGTACATCAGCAGGTCGAAGAGCTGGTCATCGCCGATCGCCGTCGGGTCGGCAAGCGAGAAGAAGTTCGCGTTGTCCAGGAACCGCCCGGTCATCTCATCCAGTTCCTCCAGGAAGCTGAAGTTGCTCTCAAGCAGGCGGTCGACAAGGCCACCGAGGCCCCCGCGCTTCGGCATTGTCACGGCGCCGGCGCTGACATTACGACTGGTCTTCCCGATCGCCATGAACTGCCAGAAGATCGGTTCGTAGGACGCCCAGGTGATCTGGTCACGGACGGCCCGCTTGTCGGTCGCCTGGCCGTCGGTCACGAACATCACGTAGACGGGCAGCACGTCGGGACGAGGCCGGTCCCGCCGCCGCCCACGCGAATCGGGAAAGTAGTGTTGCCGTACCACCTGCATGGCCTTTGCGTAGTTGGTGGCGCCCTCGAGCGTGCGGTGGCGCATGAGCCCGGCTACCCAACCCTGGTAGTTACGCAGATCGAGCGGGCCCTCGTCGTGGCCATTACTGCCGAAGGTGAAGACATCGCAGGAACCGTCATCATCGAACTGGACGGCAAGCGCGAGAATGCGCTCGCAGAGCTGCTGCACCTTACCCTTGTTGTACAGCCTACTCATCGACAGGGAAATGTCCAGACAGAGTGCGACCCGGGCACGGTGCTCGGACATGCCCTTCTTCTGCAAGGAGACCCCGGCGCGCTTGACCAGGTCGACCATGGCCGGTGAAGCCCCGGCGAGTTGCTTTTCCAGCCGGACGGCTTTCGCCAGTGACACCGGATTCGCTTTGGACGTCCGGCTCGGCGGCACCGGAACCGGAACCGGCGTTGGCGCTGAAACCGGCCCTGGCCCTGGAACGGCAGCTGGAGCTGGAGCTGCTGGCCTGGCCGAGGCGGGCGGCTCATCCACGGTAATGCCGTAGTCCGTGGCGAGCCCGGCCAGGCCCGAGGTCCAACCCTGGCCCACCCCGCGGAACTTCCACTGGCCGGACCGCCGGTAGAGCTCACCCAGGACGAACGCCGTCTCGGCGCCCGCGTCGGTGACCTCGAACCGGACGATCTCCGAACCGGGTGCGGGTGTCGCGCCGGCTCCGGGCGCCTCATGGACCCGGACATGCAGACCGCGCACCGCGCCGACCGGCTGGCCGTCGGTCGACACGGCGACGACAACGGTTGAGATCTCCGGTGGTAGCCGGGCCAGGTCGACGGTGACCGTCTCCTGCCGCCCGGACCGCGCCGCAAGAGTCACAGCACCCTCGACCGAGCGCGGCTGGTTGTAGAAGACGAAGTCTGCGTCGCTGCGGACGCGGCCGGAAGCCGTGAGCAGCAGCGCGCTGGCGTCCAATGCCGGCCCGGCGGCGGAGTCGAGCACGACACAGACTCGCCCGACCCGCGGCGAGAGCACCACGTTCCCGCCTTTGGGCAGAACTACAGTCATGCCGAGAGAGTGTATTTCCCCCGGCAGGCGCCATGCCCGGTCGCACCGCCGGCAGGATTCACGGCGAGGTTCACGGCAGGATTCACGGTAGGAGCCGGCTCAGGAGTACATCAGGGATCCCGGGGTGGTAAGCAGCTCGCCGGTCTCCAGCCACGTCTTCAGGCCCGACAGGATCATCGGCCAGCCGCCGTAGAGCTCCTCGTTCGCGCCCTCGCGCAACTGGTCGTGGGTGACGGTCAGGCGACACGAGTCGCCGATCGGTTCGATCTCCCAGGTGATTCTGGAGGTGCCCTCGCTCTTCACCTCGTCGCTCCAGAGCATGGTTGCGCTCTGGACGAGCCGGCGCGGCGGGTCGATCTCGAGGTTCTCCCCCTCGCCGAGCGGGCCGGGTGCGCCCGGCGCGCCCATCTCGTAGCGCGAGCCCGGTGTCCAGTCCGAGATGACCCGCGCACCGAAGTTGTACTTGCTCCTGATCTCGGGATCGGTGATCGCCTCCCACAGCCGCTCCGGAGTGGTGCGGATGTAGATCTCGAAAACCTTCTCCATGGAATTCTCCAGTCGCTGCTTGATGCCGCTGAGCGCAGCCGCCCAGGGCTCGGCGTACTTGCTCACCCACCGGTCGTGGACGAGCCGGATCGGGACCGGGTTCAGAAAATGGAGCTTCTCCCGTCCGCGCCGCCTGGTGACCACCAGGCCCGCCTCCTCAAGCTGCTTGAGGTGCTTCATCACGCCGAAACGGGTGATGTCGAACCGCGCCTCGAGCGCGCTCAACGTCTGCCCGTCCTCCCGGAAGAGCTCGTCGAGCAGCGCCCGCCGCGTCGGATCGGCCAGCGCTCTGAACACCGCGTCCACGCCCTCGAAGATAGGTGACCATTTAGTCACCTGTCAACGGAGGCCCGCGCCTCAGGTGATCTGGAACGTCCGGCAACAGGGGCGTGGATCAAGGAGCGAGGCTGGGGTGCGTAGATCGCGAGGCGGACGCGCCGCGGAGGCGGATGTGCAGGTCTGCGAGTGGGCGCCAGCGGGTGAAGGCCGGCGGGTGGCCGCGCGGATGTGTAGCCGCTGTGGCAGCGACGCCTTGGTGGGTAGCCGGCCCAGCACGAGTGGATGGTTGACATACATTTTCCGCCCGAAAACCAGCGCCTCCTGACGTCATCCTTCCACTCGTCGCACCGAAGGGAATGCGGATCAAGGAGTGGGGTTGGGATGGATGCAGCGCGAAGCGGCGTGCGGGCAGCGATGACGCAAGGCGCCGGCGTCAGCAGGGCTCAGTGCGTCAGCAGGGCGTCGAGCTTGGTGAAGGAGCTGGTCCAACCCTCGCGTGCCATACCTTCCATCTGGTCGGTGTAGGGGCCCTGGCGCAGCACCAGGCGGGTCTTTCCGCCCTCGTCGTGGAACTCCAGTCGCATGTACATCTGGGCGATCCCCTCGAAGCCGGGAATACCCTCCACCTCCTCGGTGCCCACCAGGAGTTCGTTCTCGACGACCTCGGTGAACGTCGCGTTGACCGGCGAGCGCATCGTCGGGTCATCGTCGCTGACCATTACCAACCGCTGATAGCCGCCTACCCGGGCGTCGACCTCGACGGTGTCGCGGGGCACGGAGAACCCCACCGGACCGAACCACTGCGCGATCTGGTCGGGGTCGACGAACGCCCGGTAGACGAGTTCCCGCGGGGCGTTGAAAATCCGGGTGATGACCAGTTCGTTGGTTGCCGGGGAATCTGCCATGGCACTGTTCCTCTCTCGCTGACATCTCGCTGATGTCTGAGTGATGTCTGACTGATGTCACTGCTGTTGGTGGTCCTGTTGTTGGTCTTCCGCGGACGGCTGGTCCTCCGCGGACGGCGACTGCGCATGCTGGATGTGCCGAAGGTGGGCGTCGAGCCGCTCGAAGTTTGCATCCCAGAACTGGCGGTAGCGCTCCATCCACGCTGTGGCCTCCTGCAGCGGCCCGGCGGTGAGAGCGCTCGAGCGCCACTGGGCCGTGCGACTTCGGGAGATCAACCCGGCCCGCTCGAGCACCTTGAGGTGTCGCGAGATCGCCGGCAGGCTGATCGAGAACGGCTCAGCCAACTCCGTGACGGTCGCGTCGCCCTCCGCCAACCGGGCCAGGATCGCCCGGCGGGTCGGGTCCGCCAGCGCTGCGAAGATCGTGCTGAGTCGATCAGCTGCCATCGTATTTCACCCTGACGTTAATTAATCGATGTGTTAAACGTAGAACAAGGGCCGCCACGCCGTCAAGCGCCGGCTGCCCACCCCACCCATCCTGGCTGTCGGTGATCCCGTCCCGGCAGGATGCAGGACGTGGACTACGACCTGACCCGGCTCGACAGCCGCGAGTTCGAGCACCTGACCCAGGCGCTGGCGTTGAAGGTGTTCGGGCCGGGTGTCGGCGTCTTCGGCGACGGCCCCGACGGCGGCCGCGAAGCCACCTACAGCGGCCGGGTCCGCTGGGCACCCGACGATCACACCGCCGACTGGAACGGCTACGTCGTCATCCAGGCGAAGTTCCGCAGCCGCCCGCTGGGCACGACCCCGGATACGCGCTGGCTGCGCGCCACCGTCGAGGCGGAACTCAAACGATGGGCCGACCCGGAGTCCGCCCGGCGCAGCAAGGGCCGCCTCCCCCGGTATCTGCTGTTCACCACCAACGTCGTGCTCTCCGGCGCCCAGGCCGGTGGCGTTGACACGATGGACGAACTCATCCGCGGATACGCCCCGACGCTGGGCCTGAAGGGCTGGGGGACCTGGCACCACGACACGATCTGCCGGCTGCTCGACGGCCACGCCGATGTCCGCAAGGCCTTCAGCGGGCTCATCACACCCGGCGACGTCCTGGCGCTGCTGGCAGACGTGCTCCAGGGGCAGGCCGCGGATCTCGGTGAGGTCCTCACCTCCCACGCGATCAAGGAGATGCTCGCCGAACAGTGGGTGCGGCTGGGGCAGGCGGGCCATGCCGACAACGAGAAACTCGCACTCGGACGCATCGCGGTCGACCTCCCGGCGCTGCGGCCGCAGCCGGAAAAACTGGAGATCGTCGACGCGGCCCGGTACGTGCTGGAACGTGGCGACAGCGTGCTGCGGCCGAGCCTGATCGGCCAGCGGCGTCCACACGTCGTACTGGTCGGCGGGCCGGGCCAGGGCAAGACCACCCTCGGGCAGCTGATCGCACAGGCCTACCGGGTGGCCCTGCTCGGCGAGACCGACCGGCTCGGACCCGAATCCGGCAGCCTGCGCACGACGCTGCGCGCCAACCTGGCCGACATCAACCTGCCGGTCCCCAACAGCCGCCGCTGGCCCGTCCGGGTGGAACTGTCCGCCTACGGTGACGAGGTCGCCGGCGGATCGGACGTGTCCCTGCTGCGCTGGATCGCCGAGCGGGTCAGCGCCCGCGCCACCGACCGGGTCACCGCCGGTCAACTACGCGGCTGGCTCGCCAGCTGGCCGTGGCTGCTGGTCCTTGACGGCCTGGACGAGGTCGCCTCCCCGCACGCCCGCGAGCACCTCATGCGGCACGTCACCGACTTTCTCGTGGACGCCACCCGCGTCGACGCCGACCTGCTCATCGTCGCGACCACCCGACCGCAGGGCTACACCGGCGAGTTCACCGACACGCTGTACGAACATCTCACCCTGGCCCCGCTGCTGCCGCCGGGTGCCATCGCCTACGCGACCCGCCTGGCCGACGCCCGCCACGGCGACGACACCGACCTGCGCGACCGGGTGCTGCGACGGGTCCAACGGGCCGCCGACGAACCCCTGACCGCCCGGCTCATGCGCACCCCGCTCCAGGTCACCATCATGTCGCTGTTGCTGGAACAGCGCTCGCGCGTCCCGCAGGACCGCTCCCGGCTGTTCGACGCCTACTACGACACCATCTACGCCCGCGAAGCCGCCAAACGAGGTCCCCTGGCCCGCCTGCTCGACGACTATCGCGCCGACGTCCACGCGCTGCACGAACGGGTCGGGCTGGAATTGCAGGTCCTCGCCGAAGCCGACGGCGAAGCGGACGCCGCCATGCCCGCCGAACGGCTCCGAGCCGTTGCCGTCGCCCGGCTCCACGCCGAGGGCCACCCCGAGCCCGACATCCACCGCCTCGCCGACAACCTCGTCAGAGCCGCCACCCATCGCCTCGTCCTGCTGATCCCCAAGGGCGAGGACAGCATCGGCTTCGAAGTCCGCAGCCTGCAGGAGTTCATGGCCGCCCGTGCCATCGTCGCCGGTACCGACGACGTCATGATCGAACGCTTACGCCTGCTGGCACCATCGGCGCACTGGCGCAACACCTGGCTGCTCGCCGCCGGGCGCACCTTCATCCTGCGCGAGCACCTGCGCGCCCAGGTCGTCAGCCTGCTGCGCGAGATCGAAGCCGCCGAGCTGCTCGCCCTCGTGATCGGCGCCGGTGCCGAACTCGCCGCCGACATGCTCGACGACGATCTCGCGGCCCGGACACCCCAGTACCGGATGCTGCTCACCCACCATGCGCTGGAACTGCTCCAGCACCCGCCGAACGACGCCCTGCGCCAGCGGGCCCTCACCCTTGCGGGTATTGCAACCGACCCTCGGATGCGTGTTCTTGTGATCCGCGCGCTGGAGCAGGCCGCCGCCGGCAACACCGTTCAACGCGCCACCGCCTCCGTTGTCCTCCACACCCTCGCGCAGGGAAGCGACATCCTGGCGGCACAGGCGCGCCGGCTTCGCGCCACCATCAAGCTGGACCCGATCCAGACGCTGTCGCTGGGAACCCTCACCGGCGCACAGCGGCCAGCCGGCGAAACGGCACCACAATCGCAGCCCCAGCCCCAGCCCCAGCCACAGCCACAGCCACAACGACAGCCGCAGCCGCAGCCGCAGCCGCAGCGCGGCAGTATCAAACGCCTGGGATGGTTCCTGCGTCCGCACCTGAACGACGACGAATTCGGGCCCGCGGCCACACAGGCACTGCAGAACCTGCTGACCGAACTCGACCGCACAAAGGTCTCCACGGTAGCCGGCAGGCCGCGTACCGCCATTCTACCGGTGAGAACTGCCGGCACCGACCCTGAAGTCCTCGAACGCGCCCTGAGCGACCCCACGGTGGCCGATGCCGTGGCGCTGGCAATCTCACGTATCCGGCCGCAGGACTGGGCGGCCACCGCCGCCGTGCGTCACATTCTCGCAGCCTGGCAACAACGGCGCCCGGTCGGCGCGTCCCTCCTGGAACTCACCCCGGAACCCGACATTTAGCTT
>NZ_CAUVXL010000101.1:0-3593 GCF_963555915.1 Protofrankia sp. Cas4 | reverse complement strand
CAACTGCATGGTCACGTTCAGCGGCGGCGGTGGCGATCGATCCCTGGAGGGTTTCACGCCGGCCCTCGGCCTTGCCGCGCGCATCTCGCGCCGCACCTTCCGCGACGCGGGCCGCCTTCTCGTCCTCGTCGCACCGGACCAGTTCGGCGGCGACCGCGGCGAGCGTGCGGTACAGCTCCTCGACGCCGGCGCCCGCCGTCTCGACCAGGACCCGGTGACGTTCGGCCGCGACGTCGGCCTGGGCGCGGGCCAGGGTCGCCGCCGCCCCGGCCCGTTCGCGGCGTTCCACCGCAAGATCGACCTCCCGTTCGGCATCGGCGGCGGCGCGGCGCGCCCGGTCCAACGCCTGCGCCGCCGGCCACAGCCCGGCCAGGGCCACCCGGTAGTCGCCCACCGCCGCCCGGACGGCGTCAAGCGCGACGGCGTCCGCGGGCAGACCGACATCGGCGGCGAACTCGCCGGCGGCGGCCCGCGCCGTGTGCGCCTGGGCCTCCCGGCCGGCCACGATCGTGACCGCCTCGGCGTGCCGCGCGTCGACACGTCGCCTGACCTCGTGCTCGCCGGCGAGTTTGACGTGAGCCTCGCGCAGCTCCCGGTCGGCCGGCTGCGCCCGGTGCTCGGCGGCCAGGGAACGCTGGCGCCCACTCAGTTCGGCCGCGGTCGCCGCGAGCTCGCGCAGCCGTTGCTCGATCCGGGCCAGCTCCGTCCGCAGCTGCTCCAGGCGGACGCGCCTGGCCGCCTCGCGGGCACCCTCCCCGATGTAGCCGGCGGCGTCCTTGTGCCAGGAGCCGGTCAACACCCCGTTGCCGAACCGGCCGTCGACGGCTACCCACGTTCCGCCACCGTCAGCCAGAGTCCCGGAGTCCTCACCCGATGCTCCGAATCCATCACCCGATGTCCTGGCGCCGCCACCCAGACCGATCGTCGCCAGCAGGGCGCTGACCGCGGTGTCGGTGAGCATGGCCGCGCCGGCATCGGCGCGGTCGATCGCCGGGGCGAGCATGGCGGTGAGCCCGCCGGCCGGCGCCGGCCGACCCGGGGCGAGCAGGACGTCGTCGGTCACGGTGTCGTATAGGCGACCGTCCGGGGCGAGCCACGCGTCAAGGATCCCGGCCGCCTCCAACGCCGCCTCGATGCCGGCCCGATGCTCGTCGGGCACGTCGGCGGCGAAGTCGACAACCTTCCACAGCGCGGCGCCGGCCCGGCCGTCGCGGGTCTGGCTGTCGCGGGTGTAGGGAATCGGCGGCGCGTCGTGGCCGCCGGCTTCCAGCCGTGCGATCTCGGCCTCGAGCTGTTCGCGCTCCCGGTCGGCGCCCGCGCGCTCGGCGTCGATGTCGGCTTGGCGGCGAGCGAGTTCGGCGGTGGCGGCCCGGGCCGCCTCGTCGACGGCCGCTGTCACCGGGTTGGGGCCGTCGAGGGTTTCCACCCATGCTTCCATGACGGCGAGCAGCCCGTCGGCGTCGGCCACCCGCAGGTACGCCGTGCCGGCCAGGTAGCGTGCGCACGCGGCGAGAAGCTCGGCGCTGTGCGCCACGGTGAGGTCCTCGGCCGCGGCGATCCGCTCCGCGGCGGCCTGCTGCTCACCGATGATCCGTTCCAGTTCGTCGCGGGCCGCGCGCAGCGCCGCCTCGGCGGTCGCCGCCGCCGCCAGCAGTGTGTTCAGGCGGGCCACGGCGCCGGCCTGCCGTTCGATCAGCGCGGCACCCGCCCGGGTGGCGATCGGGTACGGCGGCTGATCCCTGTCGAGGTCGGCCAGGACCGCGGCGTGCCGGTCGGTGACCCCGGCGGCCTCGGCGGCGCGGGCTGCGGTGGTCCGCACGGCCTGGCAGGCCGCCGCATCCGCCTCGGCGGTCCGCCGGGCGGCGACGAGCTGGGTTTCCCGCTGCCGGACGATGTCGTCGTCGGCGGCGCTCTCGGTCCTCCGCTCCGCCGCGAACCGGCCGAGGCGGTCGGCATCCTCGCCCGCGGTCCGCAACGCCTCTGCGTCACGCATCTCCGGGCTGTCCTGCAAGGCGGTGCGCCGCGCCGTCAACGCGGCCCTGGCGTCGGCCAGCTCTTCCAGCCGTTGGTGCGTGGCGACAAGCGCCTGCGTCGCGCCGCGGTGCGCCGCGTCGGCCTCACCCAGTTCCCGGCCGAGCTGCTCGTAACGGCTGTTGGCCTGTCGCGGCGGCGCGGCGCGGCGCTTGGCGGCGACGGCGGCATAGCGGCGATAGTGGGTCAGAAAGGCGTCCGCCGCGGTCTTGGCCTCGGCGAGACCGCGCAGCGCCTCGCGTTCCTCGTCCAGCCCGCGGAAAGCCTCGGCCACGGTGGTCACCAACGCGGGGTCCAGCGGCGGCAACGCCTCGGTGAGCGCGCGGGAGAGCAGCTTCTCATCGGGCTTCTTGGACAACTGCGGCTGCCGCAGCTGGATCAACAGATTGACCAGCGCCTGGTACCGGTGTCCGCCGAGCCCGAACAGCGCCTCATCCACGGCCCGGCGGTAGTCCGACGCCGTGTCGTACACCATGCCGGACCCGTCGACGGCGTCTTTGAGTTTGTCCCGGGTCAGCGCCACCCGGGTCGGGCCGATCAGTGACAGTTCCGGGCCGATCCGCTGCCCGGTGACGAAAAACCAGTGCCGCGCGATGCCACGCCCGGCCACCGCCTTGAGGCCGGCACCGATCGTGCGGTATTCGGCCACGCCATCCGCGCGCAGCCGGCCGAACTCCAGCCAGGTGTAACCCAGCCGCTCGGGATGCGGATGCCTGCCGCCGAGCAGCAGGTTCCACTCCATCCGCTTGTTGCGGTCGCCGTCGGGTTCGACCCGGTGCGCGGCCAGCTCACCGTCGAGCAGGAACGGCAGGGTCAACGCGAGCACCTTCGACTTGCCGGTGCCGTTGTTGCCGCGCAGGAGCAACCGGCCGTCGTGGAAGTGGAACTCCTCGACGTCGTAGTAGAACAGGTCCACCAGACCGGCACGCAGCGGTTGCCAGCGCTCCCGACGCGGCATCGGCAGCGGTGTCGGTGTCGGTGTCGGTGTCGGTGTCGGTGTCGGTGTCGGTGTCGGTGTCGACAGCATGGCCGTCACGGGTGTCGCCGCCCGCCCGTTGACGCGGTGGTGCGGACGGTCCGACCGGCGCGGGAGCTCGGGCCGGTGCGGATCGTCGGCGCCTCGACCGCGTACCGCGCGATCGCCGGCCGGGCGATCACCATGGGTGGCTCGCCGGGCACGTCGGCGACCAGCCGCAGTGCACGCAGCTTGTCCAGCGCCACGGCGAGCAGTTCGCCGTCGGCCCCGGGCTCGGTGACGCCGCGGCGCCAGTAGGCGGCATGCTCGACCGCCATCTTCCGGACGTGCGCGCGCAGTCGGGCGACCGGTACGGGCTCGGCGCGCTCCACCCGGGCCGCCAGGTATTCGGCGACCAGCAGCGTCACGTGGCCGTCGGTGCGCTGTTCGGGCATGCGCACGTCTGTCAGCTCGTCATCGGGGTCGACCATCGCGATGCCCTCGGCGCGCATCTCGGCAATCAGGCCGGTGGCCTCCTCGATCCGCCGCGTGATCGCATGGCGTTGGCTCACCAGATAGACGCGCTCGTCCTCGGCGAGTTCGTCGT
>NZ_CAUVXL010000100.1:4497-42991 GCF_963555915.1 Protofrankia sp. Cas4 | reverse complement strand
TCACGCACCAGTTCGGCGACCATCACCTGCTCGGGTTCGTCGGTCAGATCGCCGTCCGGATACAGCGGCGGACCAGCCGGCAACCGTTCCACCAGCAGATCAGCGAGCACGCCTACCTGGAACGACGACACGGCGCTGACCGGTATCACCGCGGCGAAATCCGCGAGCGAGGAGACCGCGAGCAGCTGTGCCCCCAGCGCGTCCCGGTCGGACACCAGATCGGTCTTGGTGACGATCGCGATCACCGGCGTCCGCTTGGGCAGGCGGGCGAGCTCGTCGGCGATGAACCGGTCGCCGCGACCCACCGGCTCGTTCGCCGGGACGCAGAAGCCGACCACGTCCACCTCCGACAGGGTGGAGCGCACCACGTCGTTGAGCCGCTGTCCGAGCAGCGTGCGGGGACGGTGCAGCCCGGGGGTGTCGACCAGTACCAGCTGGGCGTCGTCGCGGTGCACGATGCCCCGGATGGCGTGCCGGGTCGTCTGCGGCCGCCCGGAGGTGATCGCGACCTTCGCGCCGACGAGTGCGTTGGTCAGCGTGGACTTGCCCGCGTTGGGACGTCCGACAAAGCACGCAAACCCCGACCGGAACCGCGGTTCGGTCTCCATGGCGGCAACCACTAGGTTCTCACCCGGCCGCGGACCACACCGTCCGGGCCGGCGAGGAACACCGGAACGCCGGCGCCGAACTCGCCCAGCACGAGCAGGTCCTCGGCAGCTGGTACGGAAGGTACAGAAGGCACGACGGGAGCGGCCGGAGCGGCCGGAGGGTCCCCGGCGTCGGGAAGATCCGGGACCGGCGCGCCCTGCGACACGATCGCCGCGGCCTCGAAGCGGCGCGCTCCGCTGGACGCCGCCGCGACCACCGCCGCCGCAAGCGCCGACACCGTCAGCCGAGCGTCGGCGTTCTCCACGGTCGCTGCCGCGTATGTCCGGCCGTCGGTGTCACGGACGGCCGCGCCCTGGGCCGAGGCGGTTCCGCCGCGGGGCACGTAGGCGCGCAGCCGTGCCGACCGGGCCAGGGTCACGAGCTTGGCGTCCTCCGGTTGCAGCGCGCCGAGGGCAATCGGCGTGACGTCCGCGGCCGACCGCGGTCCACCGGCGTTCCGACCGTTCGAGCCCAGCCTGTTCGGCTCCTGCTCCGACACGCCCACCCCTGTCTCGTCCGTCTCACTCATGTACGCATCCCGAACGCGGTACGGCGCGCGACCGGGCCGAGGGCATCGCCGTCGCGGCCACCGTCACCATGTTTCGCGTCCCCGTCTCTGCTCTCGCCGCCGGCGCGGGCGATCTCGTTCGCGGACCCGCCTGCGCCGTCCTCGCCAGGGCGCGCCGACCGCCGGACCACCACCGTACCGATCTGGTTGCGCCGGCCGGCCGCGCTCTCGGCGGTGAGCGTCAGCACGCCGACGGTTGCGGTCGCTCCCGGTATCGGCACGTGTCCCAGCGCACTCGCCAGCAGCCCGCCGACCGTCTCGACATCACCGGATCCCGGCAGCTCATCCGTTGCGAACAGCTCGCGCAGATCGTCCACCGCCAGCCGGGCGGTCACCCTGGCCACGTCGTCATCGATCCACTCCACCGGCGCGGTCTCGATGTCGTACTCGTCGGTGATCTCTCCGACGATCTCTTCGAGGATGTCCTCGATGGTCACCAACCCCGCGGTGCCGCCGTACTCGTCGATGACGATCGCCATGTGGGTCCGAGACGCCTGCATCTCCCGTAGCAGGGCGTCAGCGTGCTTGCTCTCGGGCACCAGTGCGGGCGGACGCATCACATCCGAAACAGGCCGGGCGTCCCAGCCTTCGCGCTCCCGGCCTACCATGTCCTTGAGGAAGGCGATCCCGACGACGTCGTCCACCGTCTCCCCGGTGACCGGAATGCGCGAGAAACCGCTGCGCAATGCCAGCGAGATGGCCTGTCTGACGGTTTTCGCCGACCCGATGTGGACCATGTCAGGACGGGGGACCATGACCTCGCGTACCAGGGTGTCCCCGAACTCGAACACGGATGCGATCATGTCACGCTCACCACGTTCGATGACGTCGCGCTCCTGCGCGAGATCAACCAGGTCACGCAGTTCCGCTTCGGTGGCGAACGGACCGTCCCGGTAGCCTCGCCCGGGAGTGACCGCGTTGCCAAACGCGATCAGCAATCGGGGCAGTGGACCGAACAGTGCGCCGAGCCAGGTGGTGAGCCCCGCGGTCGCGAGCGCCACCACCGCTGCGTGCTGCCGGCCCAACGTTCGGAACATCACGCCGACCAGGACGTACGCGAACAGGGTGCCGGCCAGTGCCCCGAGCGCGACCGAGGCGAATCCGGCACCGTAGGTGTGCACGGCGATGACAGTCACGCAGGCTGTCGCGATCATCTCACCGACAATCCGCAGCAACAGCAGCAGCGCCAGGTAGCGACCGGGGTCTGCGACGATCGTGGCCAGGCGGGTGGCCCTTGGCCGGCCGGCTCGCAGGAACTCCTCGACCGACACTCGGGACACGCGGGTCAGCGCCGCGTCGACACACCCGATACCCGCCGCGAACAGCGCGGCAACCACCGCGATCAGCAGAAGTGGAACATCACCATAGCCCATGGGCTCGTCCCGTCAGCTCCCCCGCACCACGCTCAGTGTCTGCCACTTCGTCTGCCACTCCGTCTGCCGCGGCGTCTGCCGCGCCCGGACGTTGCTACGCCGCGCAATCGCCGTACTCAGTGCGTACCAGCGGTCCGGGCGACCTCCCACGATGCCAGCAGGCGGGACTGCACCGCCCACATCTCGCGCTCCTCCTCGGGCTCGGCGTGGTCGTAGCCGAGCAGGTGCAGGATCCCGTGCGTACACAGCAGATGCATCTCGTGTTCCGGTGAGTGACCCGCCTTTGCCGCCTGCTTGCGGGCGACCTCCGGACACAGAACGACATCGCCGAGCAGCAGGGCCGGGTCGTCCTCACCCGCATCAGGCGCGGACGGGTCGAAGGCGTCGTCCTGGGGGAAGGCCAGCACGTCGGTCGGACCTTCCTCGCCCATGTAACGGACGTGGAGTTCCTCCATCGCGGTCAGCTCCACCAGCATTATCGACAGCTCCGCCTGTGGATTGACCTTCATGGCGTCCAACACGAACCGGGCAAGAGCGGTAAGTGCGACCTCATCAACGTCAACGCCTGACTCGTTAGCCACGAATACGGCCATCAGCCATCCATCCCCGTGCGGCGCCACTGCTCGCGGCACGTCCTCGGTTGCGCGTCATCCGGTTGCGGGTCATCCGGTTGCGGGTCATCGGCCACGCCCTACCGACGGCCGGTCATCGTCGGTCCCGGCGGCCGGCCTGCGCAGGTCGCGGGCTGGGCGCGCTTGCCGCGTCCCAGCGGGCATAGGCGTCGACGATGTCGCTGACCAGCCGGTGACGTACCACGTCCGTGCTGGTCAGCGTCGCGAAGTGGACGTCCTCAACGCCGTCGAGGATTTCCCGGACGACACGCAGGCCGCTGCGGGTTCCGCTGGGCAGATCCACCTGGGTCACATCCCCGGTAACAACGATCTTGGAACCGAAACCGAGCCGGGTGAGGAACATCTTCATCTGCTCACCGGAGGTGTTCTGCGCCTCGTCCAGGATGATGAAAGCGTCGTTCAGGGACCGGCCGCGCATGTACGCGAGCGGCGCGACCTCGATGGTTCCGCTCTGGATCAGTCGTGGGATCGAGTCCGGATCGACCATGTCGTGCAAGGCGTCGTAGAGCGGTCGCAGATACGGGTCGATCTTGTCGTAAAGCGTGCCGGGCAGGAAACCGAGCCGCTCTCCCGCCTCGACCGCGGGCCGGGTCAGGATGATCCGGTTCACCTGCTTTGACTGGAGTGCCTGCACGGCCTTGGCCATGGCCAGATAGGTCTTGCCGGTGCCGGCCGGGCCGATGCCGAACACGATCGTGTGGACGTCGATCGCGTCCACATAGCGTTTCTGATTCAACGTCTTGGGACGGATCGTCCGCCCACGGCCAGACAGGATGTTGAGGGTGAGCACCTCGGCAGGCCGCTCATCGCCACCACTGCGCAACATCGACAACGAGTGGTTGACGTGGGACGGCGTCAGTTCCGTGCCGGACTCCAACAGAGCGATCAGTTCGGCGAAGAGCTTGGCGGCCAGTGCGTTCTCGTCCGGATGACCGGTAATGGTGATCTCGTTGCCCCGGACATGGATGTCGGACGGTAAGGCCTGTTCGATGACACGCAACAGCTCGTCCTGGTGGCCCAGCAGGCTTACCATGCTGTGCGCGCCCGGGACGACGATGCGGGTGACGGTCCGTTGGTCGGACGGGGAGACGGAATCGGTCATGGGTTGCAGCCGGCTGCGGCCACGAGACCTCTCAAACGACATGAGTCAGTACGGCCCCTAGTCTAACGATCCGCGAGAACAACCAGCATCGCGAACCAGCATCCCGAACCAGCATCGCGCCACCTCCGGCCTACCGATCCCAGCGGGTGGTATGGGACAACACGATCGCGGCCGCGACGACACCTGCGGTCGACGTCCGTAACACCGTGCGACCGAGCCGGGCAGGCATCGCTCCGGCCGCACCGAAGACCTCAAGCTCACTGTCGGTGATTCCACCTTCTGGCCCCACTACCACGACGATCTCCGACGATCCCGCCACGCCCGCCTCGCGCAGCCCCGCGACCAGCGGTTCGGTCGCCTCCTCATGCAGAACCACCGCGATGTCCGCGGTCACGATCCGAGCGCCGACCGCAGCGGTGTCAGCGAGGCCCGCCAGCCGGGGCCAGAACACTCGCCGTGACTGCTTCGCGGCCTCACGCGCCGTGGCCGACCAGCGCGCATGCGCCCGCATGCCACGATCCCCCTCCCAACGGACGATCGAGCGGGCAGCCGCCCAGGGGACGATCTCGTCGACCCCCACCTCGGTCATGAGCTCGACAGCGAGCTCACCGCGGTCGCCCTTGGCCAGGGCCTGGACCACGACCAGCCGGGGAGCAGGCTCCGGGTACACGACCCTGCGTTCGACCGTGCAGTCGACCTCGTCGCGCCGACAACGCAGAACGGTACATTCGGCAACCACCCCGAGACCATCGGTGATATCCAGGCGTTCACCGGGGCGAAGTCGACGAACCGTCGCAGCATGGTGACCCTCCGAACCGGAGAGTGTCAGCTCTCTGCCGTCGGGAACCAGGCCCTGGTGGAAAAGAGGCGCGGTCAGCTGTCCGTTCCTCCGCGCCCGGTCCGGCCCACGGCAACCCGCATCCGGCCCCGCCTACCGCGTGCCGCGGGCGCCGCGGAGCCTGGAGAAGAAGCCCTGCCCGTCGGCGGTCCCGTTGCCACTGGTCACCACCGCCGGCTGCTCCTCGTCCCGCAACTTCGCCAGCTCTCGCAGCAGCCTTTCCTGATCAGGATCAAGCTTGGTCGGCGTCTCCACCACCACATGGATGTGCAGGTGACCGCGGCCGACCGAACGCAGATGCGGAATGCCGCGACCACTCATGGTGATGACATACCCAGGCTGAGTGCCGGGCTTGACCGTGAGGGTCTCGCTGCCGTCCAGAGTGTCCAACTCACAGGTGGTACCGAGCGCGGCGGCCGTCATGGGCACCCGCAGCTCGCAGTGCAGATCGTCGCCTTCCCGGGTGAAGACCGGATGGGGACGCTCCTGCACCTCGACGTAGAGGTCACCGTTGGGCCCGCCGCCCGGGCCGACCTCACCTTCGCCGGACAACCGAATGCGCATCCCGTCCTCAACCCCAGAAGGGATCTTGACGGTAAGGTTGCGCCGCTTACGTACCCGGCCGTCGCCGCCGCATTCCCGGCACGGATGCTCGATCACGCTCCCGGTGGCTCCGCATCGGGTGCACGGCCTGGAAGTGACCATCTGGCCCAGGAACGACCGGGTCACCTGTTGGATCTCTCCACGCCCGTGACACACCGGGCAGGTCACCGGATGGCTACCCGGCGCCGATCCCTCCCCGGAGCAGGTGGCGCACACCGCCGCGGTGTCAACGGTGATATCCCGGGTCGCCCCGAACGCGGTCTCAGCGAGGTCGAGCTCCAGCCGGAGCAACGCGTCGTTGCCGCGACGGACCCGTGAGCGCGGCCCACGATTTGCCCCGCCACCGAAGAAGGCATCCATGATGTCGCCGAGGCCGCCGAAGCCCGCCCCGAAGGAAGCCCCGGCGCCGCCTCCCCCACCGGGAGCCAGCGGATCACCACCGAGATCGACGACCTGGCGCTTCTCCGGGTCCGACAGCACCTCGTACGCGGTGGTCACGGCCTTGAAGCGCTGCTGCGCCTCCGGGTCGGGGTTCACGTCGGGATGCAGTTCCCGAGCGAGCCTGCGATATGCCCGCTTGAGTTCGTCGTTCGAAGCGTCTCGGCGTACGCCCAGCACTTCGTAGTAGTCAGTGGCCATCAGTCGGCACCCAAGAGATCACCCACGTACTTGGCGACGGCTCTTACCGCCGCCATGGCCCCCGGATAGTCCATCCGCCTCGGACCGACCACTCCCAGGCCGCCCAAAGCGGACGCTCCGCGGCCGTACCCCGTTGCCACCACCGAGGTGGAACGTAGCGCATCCATACTGTTTTCCTGACCAATACGTACCGTAACGGTGTCGAGGTCGCGTACCTCGCCGATCAGTTTCAACAGAACAACCTGCTCCTCCAGCGCTTCCAGAAGGGGACGCAGCGTATCGGCGAAGTCGAGAGCCGACAATGTCAGGTTGGCTGTACCCGCCAGCGCCACCCGCTCCTCGGGCTTGTCGACCAGCGCCTCCATCACCACCGCGATCAGCGTATTCAGATGTGGACGCAGATCCGGGCGGGCGGCGTCCGACAGGTCCGCGACCGCCTCGGGCGCGTCCACCAGCCTGCGCCCGTTCAACGCGGCGTTGAGTACACCCCGCAGTTCGCCGACGATCAGATCGTCAACCGGGGCGGGCACTTCGACCACCCGCTGCTCAACCCTACCGGTGTCAGTAATCATTACGAAAAGCAGCCGCGCCGGCGTGATCGTCACGATCTCGATGTGCCGGACGCTGCTGCACGACAACGACGGGTACTGCACGACAGCGACCTGGCGGGTCAGCTGGGCCAGCAGCCGAACCGACCGCCGGACCACGTCATCGAGATCGATCGCTCCCTCGAGGAAGCTCTGGATCGCCCGCCGCTCCGCCCGCGACAGGGGCTTGACCCCCGACAGCCGGTCGACGAACAGGCGGTAGCCCTTGTCCGTCGGGATCCGCCCCGCGCTCGTGTGCGGCTGGGTAATGTAGCCTTCTTCCTCAAGCGCAGACATGTCATTACGTACAGTAGCAGGCGATACCCCCAGCTGGTGGCGCTCTGCCAGTGCTTTGGACCCCACGGGCTCGTTGCTCAGCACAAAGTCCTCAACGATGGCGCGCAGAACGTCCAACCGCCGTTCTTCCAGCACGTCGCTTCACCCCTTCGCCACGTTGAGGCCGTTTGGCGAGGCCAGCCACGACCGCACGAGGCGACCAGGACCAGAACCCGTACTTCCGAAGCGTCCTGGCACTCCGTTGCCTCGAGTGCCAATTGTAGCCGTCTTGGCCTCCAGCCGAGACGGTCGAGCACGTCAGCGAGTGCAGAAACTCAAGGCCTTCGCCAAGGGGCGGCGCCGGTCAGTCCGGAAGGAGATCACGGACCACGGTATCGGCCAGGAGCCTGCCACGCAGGGTGAGCAACACGCGTCCGGCCTCCAGTCCGGCCGGCTCGATCAACCCGTCCACAGCAAGCGTCGCGGCCCGCGCACGCCCCGCGTCGGTCAGCTCGTCGACGGCGAGGCCGTCGGCCAAGCGAACCCCGAGCATCACCCGCTCCATCTGCCTGGCGTCGTCGTCCAGCAGCTCACGGGCCGCGGCAGGACTCGCCTGCTCGGCGAGCAGCGCGCTGTAGGCGGCCGGATGACGGACGTTCCACCAGCGCACACCGCCGACATGGCTGTGTGCCCCCGGTCCGAAACCCCACCAGTCATGACCACGCCAGTAGCCGAGATTGTGCCGGCTGCGGGACGCTTCGTCACGGGCCCAGTTACTGATCTCATACCACCGTAGGCCCGCCGCGGTCAGGGTCTGCTCGGCCTGATGGTAACGGTCGGCCATCATGTCATCGTCCGGCGGGAGCAGCTCGCCACGCCTGATCCGGCGGGCCAGCCGGGTGCCGTCCTCAACAGTCAACGCATACGCGCTCACATGATCGGGAGCGAGTTCGACCGCGGCGTCCAGGCTCGCCTGCCAGTCCCGGTCCGACTCACCCGGCGAGCCGTAGATGAGGTCGAGGTTGACATGGTTGAATCCCGCCTTGCGTGCCCAACTGACCACATCGGGTACACGTCCGGGAGTATGCCGACGGTCAAGGGCGGCGAGCACGTGCGACCGGGCACTCTGCATGCCGAACGAGACCCGCGTGTAGCCGGCGGCGCGCAGCTGTTCCAATGTGCTCGCGTCCACGGACTCGGGGTTCGCCTCGGTCGTCACCTCGGCGTCCGGGGCAATGCCGAACTCCGTGTCGATCATTCGAAGCAGCGCCCTGAGGTCCTCGACCGGAAGGAGGGTAGGCGTCCCGCCGCCGAGGAAAATGGTCGAGACGGCCAGGTCTGCCGCGCCGAGGACGGCGCGGGCCACGCGGAACTCACCGGCAAGCGTCTCGACGAACGTCCCGATCGCGACTCCCGGGCCGAGCTCGGTCGCCGTGTAGGTGTTGAAGTCGCAGTAGCCGCAGCGGGTCGTGCAGTATGGGACGTGGACATAGACGCCGAACGGGCGAGTGCCCACCAAGTTTGTGGCCGACGCCGGAAGCCTGCCGTCGGCCGGGGCGGCTTCGCCGGACAACCCGCGGCCGGAAGCGGCCGCCGTGATGCGTGACATGACCCGTGACATGACCATAGTGTGCCTGAACGGCGACACTGTGTCTGCCCCTTGCATCCACTTTCGTTACAGCAATCGCGGCCGTCACCCAGGCGGAACATTCAATCCCGAACGAGACATGTGCCACCGGATGGACAGCGCCACCGAACGGACAGTGCCACCCGATGGACGGCGCCACCCGATGGACAGTTACCCGAGCACGACCAATGTTGTCTTCTCGTTGTGAATCTACCAGACAATATGGGCGAAGCGTCGTGAACTCGTGGTCCCCAGTCGGGGAAGCTGATTCACATGAATGACGACGCCGTGCGCGGTGTCCTCGACAACATCGAGGATCTTCTTCCCCCCCACGCAACGGAGTATCGATCCGGCGCACCGACCGGACCGGACAGCCCCACCCACCGCGACGAACCTGCTACCGAACCCATCCGACTGCCCTCGTCGTCCCCCCGGATCAGCTGAACTGGCCAGCGGCGACACTCAGCACCACCGCCTGACCCGCACCACCGCCCAACCTGCCACCGCCCGACCCGCAACCGCGTCGTATCGCGTCCGCCCGGACCTCGTCGCACCGATGAGGTCCGGGCAGCGGGCCACGCACTCCTACTTCGTGGTCTTCGGAGTGTTGGCTGCGTTGGCGGAATCCGTCGACAGGGCCGCGATGAAAGCCTCCTGAGGGACCTCGACGCGACCGATGGTCTTCATCTTCTTCTTGCCCTCCTTCTGCTTCTCCAGCAGCTTGCGCTTACGCGTGATGTCGCCGCCGTAGCACTTCGCCAGCACGTCCTTGCGAATCGCGCGGATGTTCTCCCTGGCGATGATCCGACTTCCGATCGCCGCCTGGATCGGCACCTCGAACTGCTGGCGTGGGATCAGCTCCCGGAGCCGGGAGGTCATGGCCACGCCGTAGCCGTACGCCTTGTCCCTGTGTACGATCGCGGAGAACGCGTCGACGGCCTCGCCTTGGAGGAGGATGTCGACCTTCACCAGGTCGGATGCCTGTTCGCCGGCGGGTTCGTAATCAAGGCTGGCATAACCACGGGTACGGGATTTCAGCGCGTCGAAGAAGTCAAAAATGATCTCACCGAGTGGCAGTGTGTATTTGAGCTCCACCCGGTCGGTGGACAGGTAGTCCATCCCGCGCAACGTGCCGCGGCGCCCCTGACACAGCTCCATCACCTGGCCCACGAAGTCCGACGGCAGCAGCACCATCGCCTCCACGACCGGCTCATAGACCTCGTTGATCTTTCCTGCCGGCCAGTCGCTCGGATTCGTGACCACCGCCTCGCTGCCATCCTCCATGACCACCCGGTAGACCACGTTCGGCGCGGTCGAAATGAGCGTAAGGCCGAACTCCCGCTCGAGGCGTTCCCGGACGATCTCCAGATGGAGAAGCCCCAGAAAGCCGCAGCGGAACCCGAACCCCAACGCCGCGGACGTCTCCGGCTCGTAGGTCAGCGCGGCGTCGTTGAGCTGCAGTTTGTCCAGAGCCTCGCGCAATGCCGGATACTCACTGCCGTCAAGCGGATACAAACCGCTGTAGACCATCGGGCGTGGATCACGGTAGCCACCCAGCGCCTGCCCGGCCGGCCGATTCGCCGATGTCACGGTGTCCCCGACGCGGGCCTGTCGAACGTCCTTGACACCCGGGATGAGGTAACCGACCTCCCCCGCGGAGAGTCCGTCGCGTGGAATCGGGTCCGGCGAGATCACCCCGACCTCGAGGGTCTCATGGCTGGCCCGCGTCGACATCATCAGACAACGGTCCCGGGTGGTCAGGCGGCCGTCGACCACCCGCACATAGGTGATCACGCCCCGATAGCTGTCGTAGACACTGTCGAAGATCATGGCCCGAGCCGGAGCGTCCGGGTCGCCCATGGGCGCGGGGATCCGGCGGACGATCTCATTGAGCAAGTCGGGCACGCCCTGCCCGGTCTTACCCGATACCCGCAGGACATCATCAGGATCACAGCCGATGATCTGTGCAAGCTCGGCCGCGTACTTCTCGGGCTGCGCGGCCGGAAGATCAATCTTGTTGAGCACGGGGATGATCTGAAGGTCGTTCTCGAGCGCCAGGTAAAGGTTCGCCAAGGTCTGCGCCTCGATGCCCTGGGCCGCGTCGACCAGCAGCACCGCGCCCTCGCATGCCGCCAGCGAGCGGCTCACCTCATAGGTGAAGTCGACGTGACCAGGCGTGTCGATCAGATGCAGGATGTAGTCACGACCGTCATCGGCCTGCCACGGCAGCCGGACGCTCTGTGCCTTGATCGTGATCCCGCGCTCGCGCTCGATATCCATTTTATCCAGATACTGAGCACGCATGTTGCGGGCCTCGACCACGCCGGTCACACCAAGCATCCGGTCAGCGAGGGTTGACTTGCCGTGGTCGATGTGGGCGATGATGCAGAAGTTGCGGATCGACGCCTGGTCAACCGAAGCCTGGCTGACACGGCGAGGGTCGGAAGCTGCGGGCACGCGGGAGTCTTCTCGTTTCGTCGGGATGGACCTGCGCATCGTGGGACTGCACCCACTGTGGGACTGCACAGACCGTGGGTCCATCCCCATCGTGCCAGGCTCATCGTGCCCGCACTCAGCGGTCGCCGTCATGCTGGGCCGGCAGGCGCACGCGCCGGCACTGCGCACGCGCCGGGATTCGGGGGGTGCCGGGATTCGGGGGCGGTCGAGCGGAGCCCGTGCCCGCCCGCGAGCGGTTCGTTGAAACCTTGATAGGGTTACCGATGTTTCCCCGGTGGCTTGGCTCCCGGGGGGATGGACGCACACCACCCGGCGGTGGTGAACCGACACCGGTGCCCGACCGCCGTCCATGCCGATTCGACGACCAGGGGTTCTTTCGCGTGGCCAACATCAAGTCGCAGATCAAGCGCAACCTCACGAACGAGAAGCGACGGCTGCGCAACAAGGCCGTCAAATCCGAGCTGAAGACGGTCGTCCGTCGCTTCCGCGCAGCCGCGGACGCAGGCGACCCGGACCGTGCCGGCCTTGAGCTGCGCATCGCGTCACGCAAGCTTGACAAGGCTGTCAGCAAGGGTGTTATCCATGCCAATCAGGCTGCCAACAAGAAGTCGGCGATGGCCGCGCGGCACGCATCCCTGACCGACGCCTGAGCGATCATCCACCCGCTTGCCAGTTCGGCCAGGGCCATGATGATCATGGATAGGACGCCGCCGGCTCCGAGCAACCCACGCAACCGGTCCGGTTGACCCGCGACCCGGCGCCTCGCCGTCAGGTGCCACGGTGCCACGGTGCCCGGAGTTACCGGCGGCTTCCCGTCGCGCGACCACGAGCCGCCACGATCTCTGCGACCAGGCGTTCCAGTCCGTAAGCCGGATCAACAGCGCCGCCCTTGACAGCCGCATCCGCAGCGCTGGCGGCACGCATCGCCCGCGCCAGCCCCGCATCACTCCACGCCTGGGCCGCCCGTTGGGAGCGCTCGACCTTCCAGTCGGGCATCCCAAGGGCGCGGGCCACCTCCCAGGCGGAGCCACCGGCGGCGGCGGAAACCCGGGCAAGATCCCGTAGCCCCGTGGTGACGGCGCTTACCACCAGTACCGGGGGAACCCCGCTGCCCAGCGTCTGGCGAAGCGCGGTCAGAGCCTGCGCCAGGTCTCCGGCGATCGCCGCGTCCGCCACCGTGAAACCGGTTGCCTCTGCTCGGCCTCGGTGATAGAGGGCTACCACCGCCTCATTGACCAGCCCACCTGAATCCGTAACCAATTGATCACATACGGCCGCGAGTTCGCGCAGATCACCACCAACAGCGTCCACCAGAGCCTTCACCGCGCCCGAGCCGATCTGGCCGCCGAGCCGACGGATCTCGGCCGCGACGAAGTCATGCCGGTCGCGCGGACGGGTGACGCGCGCTGCCGGAATCACCCGCCCGCCGGCCGTCTTCACCGCATCCGCCAGCTTGCGGTTGCGCACGGCACCGCTGTGCACGACGACAAGGACCACGTCGTCCAGTGGTCGGGCCAGGTAGGCGAGCAGCGCGTCCCGAAGATCGTCCGCCAGCTCCTGCGCACCGCGGACCACGACGATGCGCAGCCCACCGAACATCGATGAGCTGGACAGGTCAACCACATCGCTGTCGGTCAACTCGCCGGGTGCCCGGTCGACGATCTCCACCTGGGCATCGTGGGCCCGAGCCGCGTCCACGACGTCGCGGATCCCCCGGGCGACCAACAGCTCCTCGTCCCCGGCGATGAGGACCAGCCGCGGCAGGGCGGACGTTGACGACACGCTGGGGAGCATGTCATGCGCACGGCCCGTGGCCCGCGACGCCCTCGTCAAGGGCACCCGACGCGCAGACGGCCCATCATCCCGTGGATGGTCATGATCCGGCTGGCCGAACCATGACGATCAGCTCAACGGTCACCGCTCCGATCACCGCTGCCGCAAGAAGGCTGCGTCCGCGGCGCCGGCGGACCGCACCGAGCGTCGCCGTGGTGACGGCGACCAGGGCCAGGGCTCCGAGTGGACCGGTCGGCCAACCGATCTGTGCTCCCGGTGCCCGCGCGGCGATGTCGGCAATCATGATCAGCCATTCGCATGGCACGCCGGCGAGGGCGGCCAACAGCCGGGCCAGCGGCATACAGCACACTGCGGCCATCGTGGCGAGCACCCCAAGGATCGTTGCCGGGGCCACCGCGCAGTCGGCGAGCATGTTGGCCGGGATGGCGACGAGGCTGACGCCGCCGCCGATCGCGGCCAGCACCGGCGAGCAGGCGACATGTGCCGCCACGGCGACCGCGAGCAGCTCCGCCAACCACGTGGGCAACCGTCGTGACAGCGCATCCCGCCAGCCTGGAGCCAGGATCACCAGGCCTGCGGTCGCGAACACCGAAAGACTGAAACCAACCGAGCGGGCGAGATCGGGACTGACGAGGACCAGCATGAGCACCGTGGCGCAGAGCGCGGGTATAGCCCCCCGTTGCCGCCCACCACCCGTCGCGACAATCCCGATCAGCCCCATGACACCGGCCCGCAGGACGCTGGGAGACGGTCGGGCCAGCACGACGAAGCAGAGTAGGGCCAGTGCGACCCACCCAGCCCGCAGCCACGGACCACACCGACTTCGCCGGACGAGGATCGTCGCTGCGGCGATGACGATCGCGCAGTTCGCCCCGGACACAGCCACCAAATGTGACATTCCGGCGACCCGGAAGTTGTTTTTGACATCCTCGGCGAGATTGCCCGTGTCGCCCACCACCAGGCCCGGCAGCAGCCCTCGGCGCGGGCCGTCCAACCCCGACACCGCGTCGCGAAGCCCCTGGCGCAGATGGGCTGCCGCTGCCTGCACCATCGACGGCCCGCCGACCACCACCGGCGGGCCCCGGACGAAGATGACCGCCGCAACCGTGTCAGCCGCGCGTGGGGGCGCCAACGTGCCGTCGGCACGGACCCGCTGACTCGGTAACAGGCCCGCCCAACCGCTCGCGGTCGCCAGGACGAGCATCGGCTGGCGCAGCCGAAGATCACGCCCGGCCGCGGTGAGGCGCTCGACCCGCAGCGGGACGATGACCAGCTGAGTGTTGCCACCAGGACTCACCCGCGGATCACCGGTGAGCGTCCCTTCGATGGTGGCGGCCGCTCGCATCCCATCAAGATCGGCGAGTGGACCGTGTAGGCGACCACGGGCCGCGATACCCGCGGCGAGGACCCCAGCGGTGAGGCAGGCCAGCACAGCGAGCCCTGTTGCCGCGGGCCGCCAGATGTGTGTTCGCCGCACCAGGAGGACCGCACACACCAGTGTCGCGCCGAGGACGAGGGCGGCGATCAACAGCACGACCGGGGCCGGCTCGGTCAGGCCCGCGCCTGCCGCGCCGGCCCAGGCCGCGAGCGCCGGCCCGACAAGCCGCAGGTCGGCGGGTCGATCGGGCCGATCACCCGCCATCAGACGGTGATGAGTGGCAGCAGATCGGCGAGTCGCCGGTCACCGACGCCGGTCACATCCCCCAGCTGGTGGGGCGAGGTGAAGGTGCCATGGGCCTTGCGCCACTCGACGATCCGCTGGGCAAGCACCGGCCCCACCCCGGGCAACCCGTCGAGAGCGTCGACCGTGGCGGTATTGAGGTTCAGCGGTGTTTCCGGCGTGATCGCCGACGATCCCGTGCCCCCACCGGTGCCACCGCCGGTCCCGGCACCGGCCGGCGCGGGAGGAGCCGGGCCGGGACGGCCGTCCACCATGATCTGTTCGCCGTCCACCAGGCGGCGCGCCAACGCGAGACCGGCCGTATCCGTCCCGGGTAGCACGCCGCCAGCTTGCGCAAGAGCGTCCGCCACCCGGGATCCAGCCGCCACGGTCAGGACACCGGGGCTGTGCACCTTGCCCACCACTTCAACGACAATTTGTGCTGCCGGGCTATGTGTGGCGCCAGCCGATGACCAGATCACCGGTTTCGAACCGGCGCTGTCAGCGTCCGCCGGCACATGCCCCTGGGCCCGCGCCGATGGCGTCCCAGCGGAGACAGCCATCAGGGAGACCGGTCTGTTCCGCCAGGCAAACCATCCAGCCGTCAATGCCGCGGCCAGGGCCACGACCACGAGCAGGAGCGCTCCGCGGATGGCTGGATCGACCAGGCCGCCGCGCAGAAGCCGCGGCAGGTGTTCAGCAAGACCCAGCGGACCGGACCGGGCAGCCGGTTGCCGCACAAGCCGACCGGCGCTGCCTTGGGGCGACAGCTCGTCGAACAGGTCACCTTCGTTGTGCTCGCCGGCGAGCGCACCGGACGGCGTCGACGGTGCCGCAACGTCGAACATCACCGGCTGCGGCTCCAGCACCTCCGAAACGCCCGCGGCCGGCTGCGAGGCGTCGGTGTGACCACCCTCCGCCGCGGGGAACCCAGGGTCACCCATGACGGGCGTCCAACATGTCGGAACAGTCGGCGGTTCTACGTCGCAGCGTTCGGAAGGACTCAGCGGCGGGTAACCGTCCGGTCCGTGCGAGGCCAGAGTGCGGATTGTCGACAACCGGCGCCGGGGTGCGGCGGGGATGCCGACTGTGCGGGTAGCGCGAATGAACGGAAGATCAGCCATGTCCGCGACGGTAGAACGCCCCGTCATGGATAGCACGCTTCGATGCCATCCTGTGGATATCCGACTTTTATCCACAGGAAAACCACGGATGCCGAATGCTTCTGATATCTTCGGCATCATTGTTGATGCACGGTCACCGGTTTTGATCAATCAGTTCGTACATTCTCCCCACGGTTGCCACCAACACCAGCCCGCCCGGATGCGCACCCCCGGCGTCGGCTGCAATCAGGCGAACGGAAGTTCGTCGGCGTCGCCTCCGACAACCGGGTCGAGTAGGTGCGGGTCGTTGTTGCGTACGTTCCCAACTCGGGAGGTGACCGGGTACGCCCGCAACATGCCCACGGGCGCGGGCGCGAGCATTGCGGTCACGGCTGCCGGATCGTCAAGGCGCGGGTCGAGCCAGCGCGACCAGGACGCCCGTGGCAGCAGCACGGGCGAACGTGGATGCAGGAACTCAAGGCCGCCGGCCGCGGTGGTGGTGATGATGGTGAAAGTCGCACGTACAGCGCCCGACGGTGGCTGCCAGATCTCGTACAGGCCCGCGAGCGCGGCGGGCCCGTCATCGCCCGGATGCACCAGGTACGGCTGCCCACGGCGGGCGCCGTCCACCCGATGCCACTCGTAGTAACCGGTGGCCGGCACCAGGCAGCGGCGGGCGCGCAGCGCGGCACGGAACGCGGGCTTGGTGGCCACCGTCTCCGCCCGAGCATTGATCAGACGGTTACCGATCGCACTGTCGCGTGCCCACGACGGCACCAGCCCCCAGCGAGCCATCCGCAGCCGCGCGCCCCCGTCCGGCTGCTCGGGCGGGATGACAATCACCGGAACCTCGCTGGTCGGCGCCACGTTGAAGTTCGGCTGGACGCCACCGGTCTCATCACGGGCCGTGAACGACTCCGCCAGCTGTCGCGCGCTCAGAGCATTGGCGTAACGACCACACACACCATGACAGTCTGCCAGCCGACGGCCCGGTCGTCACCGCAGCAGCCACTCGACCGAGACAGCCAGACAGAACACGGACACGAGCGCGAAAAAGGCCACCCAGACCACGCCCGGCACGCCGGTCAGACGCGCCAGCTGGTCAGGGTCCGATGTCGGCGCGCCTCGACGGCGGGTCCGTTGCACCTCGACGATCGGCCGCACACCGCCGATGAGGAGGAACCAGGTGACAAAGGCTGCGAACACCTCCTGATAGGGCGACGGCGCCAGCATCGACACGGCGATGACCGTCACCGCGCTCAGCGCTATCGACAACACGCCGAACGCGTTACGGATGGCCACCAACACTCCGAGCAGCAGGGCGACACTGAGTCGCAACAGCAGGCTCACCTGGTTGGCAGCCAGCAGGGCTGCACCGCCAAGGCCAAGGATGGACGGAGTGATGTAGCCGGCCGCAACCGTGATCACGACGCCCGGCCCGGTCGGGCGACCCGCCGACACGGTCACCCCGGAAGTGTCCGAATGTAGTCGGATCCCGCCGACGCGCCGGCCGCTTCCGACCGCTGCGAGCGCATGCCCACCCTCGTGCGCAATGGTGATCACATGTCGGGCCAACGGCCACAGACGATTGTTGAGCACCACGAGAAGGGCGACGGCGGCACCGGCAATGGCTGTCCATCGCGGCGGGTCCCCGGACGTGAGCAACTGTGTCCACTCGTCAGGCGTCGTACGTCTCCTGTCTCAACAGTCGCCGCCGAGGGGCGGTGGCGGTGGCGGTGCCAGTATCGGTGCCGGTGCCGGTGTGACCGTCAGGACCCGAGTATGCAATGCTCGGACAAAAGATCGTCGAGGGCCGGCCGACATGGCGTCCCACCGCTTCACGACACCAAGGGTACGATCAGATATAGACTTCTCGTGACCGATCGGCGTCATCGTCACGACAGGGAACGTCGGGAGGTAAAGAGCGGGTGGCGGAGCTCGTCTACAAGCCAGTGATCCGTTTCGCGCTCGGGGCCTTCAAGGCTCTCGACCTCAAGCTGGATGTCCGGGGGCAGGAGCACATACCGGCCACGGGTGGCTGCGTGGTGGCGATCAACCACGTGTCGTATCTGGACTTCGCGCTCGCCGGTGTTCCGTTCTGGTACGCTCACCGGCGTCTGGTGCGCTTCATGGCCAAACACGAGGTCTTCGCCCACCCCATTGCCGGGCCGCTGATGCGAGGGATGCGCCATATCCCCGTCGACCGATCGGCAGGGGCCGGCTCGTACCGTCACGCGGTACAGGCCCTGAAGGCTGGCGAGCTCGTGGGGGTCTTCCCCGAGGCGACCGTCAGTCGTAGCTTCTGTCTCCAGCCCTTCAAGTCCGGGGCGGCCCGAATGGCCGCCGAAGCGGGCGTTCCCGCACTCCCGGTAATCATTTGGGGCAGCCAGCGCATCCTCACCAAGGGACGGCCACGTAACCTCCGGGCGGCGCGAGGAACCCCCGTATCGATCATGATTGGCGAGTCGATCCCGACGGCCGACCTGAAAGATGCCCAGACTGGAACACAACTGCTGGCCGATGCCATGGCCAAGCTTCTCGCCGACGCCCAGCGGGACTACCCACCGCCCCCTCCCGGCGAGTCACCATGGTGGCTACCCGCCCATCTGGGTGGCTGTGCACCCACGCTCGAGACGGTCGCGCGGGAGCAGGCCGCGCTCCGCGACAAGAAGTAAGGGCCTGTTTTAGATCTTCGTTCGCCTCGTCGAAACACGGCGAGAACAACCGCGAGCATTGTCAGATAGATCTCATCACGTAGCTTTCAGCACCCCGAGTTCCGGGCACCCGTGATCATAACCCTGCTCGTCCCGGGGCTCCCGTCGCGTCGCCCGCTCGGACCACCCAGGCCGTTTCGCCCGGCAGGCCGTTTCGCCCGGCAGGCCGTGGCAGGTTCCCCGGCTGGATACCAGGCCGGTCGACATCCGTGCGGCCGATCCCGGATGCTCTTATAGCACAAGGGTCGACAGACCTTTACACAAGGGGTGGGCGGGCATTTCTTCAGGAGCACCTCTACCCGGCAGCTCTAGCCCGACTCCCCGTGCAGACAAGGCAAAGACTACTTGTAGACAACATCCGATCCCCAGATGTGTCCGGACTCTCTAGAGCACAGGGGCGACCCATTGGTAACCTCAAGCACCAACAACATTTGAGCCAACCCGTTTGGCTCGCCGAGTCCGTGTTGTATAGAGACTCACCTGTTCGTTGTCGATGGAGGCGCCCACGATGGCTGTACAAGAGCTGGCGATGCCGACTGCTAGCAGGGTCGGCACAGTGGTCGCGATCGGGCAGCAGGTTCGGGTCCCGAAGACCGCTGAGCTGGTCGCGGCGCACCTACGACGCCGGATCGTACGGGGAGAACTCGTCGAAGGCGACGCACTGCCGCCCGAGGCGACCCTCATGGAACAGTTCGGTGTCTCCCGGCCGACATTGCGAGAAGCATTCCGTGTGCTGGAATCCGAGGCCTTGATCACAGTCAGGCGCGGTGCGCACGGTGGCGCCCGGGTGCACACCCCCAACGGCGACATCGCCGCCCGCTATGCCGCCCTGGTCCTGGAGTACCGCGGTACCACGCTGGCCGACATCCATCAGGCTCGCGTCGTGATCGAGCCGCCGTGCGTGGCAATCTTGGCAGCGAACCGTACCCAGGATGCCCTCGACAAACTCAGGCTCGCGGTGACCGAGACAGCCGCCGCGACGGCGACCGACGATCCAGGCCAGTGCCTGCAGGCCAATCTCGCCTTTCACGTGCTGCTGGTGGAGCTCGCCGGAAACACGACGCTTTCGGTCCTGTCAGGCATGCTGCGCCACATTCTCGATCTTGCGACGCTCTCCCATCCAGCCGCGGAGCGCAGCCCCGAGCACCGGCTCGCCATCCGCCGGCGACTCGTCGACCACGAGCGCGTCGTGGACCTCATCGAAGCCCGTGACGCCCGTGCCGCCGAGGACCTGTGGCGGGAGCATCTGCTGGAAGCGGGCCGTTACCTGACCGACGGCCCGGTGGCCGCGACCGTGCTCGATCTACTCGGCTGATCGGCAAACGTCGGTCGACACTGGTGTCGACACCGGTGTCGACACTGGGCGAGCCCCTTGGGCCCGGCCGTGCCTGCGGATTGCTACAGATCACCGCAGCGGGTCGAACGGCGCGAGGTGATCAGGACAACGCCCGGTGGTGACCGCCTCAGCCACCAGCTGGCCGGTGATCGGTCCAAGGGTGATGCCCCACATCCCATGACCGCCGGCGACAAACACCCGAGGTGACGCCGTCCGCCCGATCAGGGGAAGACCGTCCGGTGTACACGGACGGGAACCGACCCATTCCTGCGTCCGCGTATCGACATCGACACCGGCCAACAGCGGACGCACCGCATTGACGATCGCGGTGATACGGCGGCGATCCAGCGGCGCGTGCGGTTCCCGGAACTCCATCATCCCGGCAATGCGCAACCGGTTCCCGAGCGGTGTGCACGCCACCCGGTGGGTCGGAAAGTACAGCGGGCCGCGCGGCAGGTCGCGCGCGGTGACGCTGAAGCTGTACCCACGCCCCGCCTGAACGAGAGTCCGGACCCCGAACGGGCGCACGAGATCGGTCAGCCACGCGCCGCAGGCGACCACCACGGCATCGAACCGGTCGATCTGCCCGGTAGAGAGCTCCAGCCCCACCTCCGCGGCCCCAGCACGACGTCGATTGCCACGGTCGGCAGCCCGGTCGGCAGCCCGGCCGGCATGGATGGCCAGTACGCCGACGCCCTCCCGCAGCTCGCCGCCCCGGGCCCGGACACTGTCCGCGAGTGCTGTCACGAAATCCCCGGGATCGCAGAAGCGCTGGCCGTGGATGCGGATCGCGGCACCGATCCCATCGGTCAGCGCCGGCTCCAGTGTGCGCGCGGCGCGGCCGTCGAGCAGGTCGAACTCGACGTGCTGGCCGGCACTGCGGATCTCCTCGAGTTCGAGGATCAGCGCCTCCCGCTCGTGTGGATCGCGATAGCAGGCCAGGAACGGCACGGCCGGGCGGGTTGGTACGTCCACTCCCCCGGCCGCGAGGATGTCGAAGGCACCAAGTGCCCGCCGATTGACCGGCGCAAGTGCCCCCATCGCCCGCCGCCAACGGTTGGCCGTGCTGTTGCGTGCGAATCCGGCGAGGAAGCGCAGCAATCGCGGGTCTGCTCGCAGCGGTACGTACACCGGCGATGTCGGCATCAGGACAGCCCGCAGGCCGTAGCGCAGTACGGCCGGCTCCGGCAGCGGCGCAGCCAGGCTCGGGGTGAGCCAGCCGGCGTTACCCCAGGACGATCCAGCGGCCACCCGGACGCGCTCGATCACTGTGACCTCGACCCCGCGCTCCTGCAGAAACCAGGCACTGGCCAGGCCGACCATACCGGCGCCGACAACCGCCACCCGCCCGGGCGGGCGCGACCCGCGGCCGGCTCCCGGGCCCTCGTCAGCGGACACGTGCGTCATACCACCTCACTGTTAGCGCGCCGGGGACTGCGGCCTGCGGGCGCGCGATCTGACGATCGTCGCGCGCCCTTCGGCCCGCTGGAACACAGGCCGGTCGCACGTCGATCCACGACCCTCACCGGGCACGTACGGTCGTTGTCATGCGGCCGATGATGGCGGTGGGCCAGGCGTGATTCATACGGTTCTCGCCTATCTCACATGCCCGCTGTGCGGACAGGATCTCGCCACCGGCAACGGGCAGGTGCGCTGCCCGGGCGGCCACGCATACGACCTCGCCCGAGGGGGTCACCTGACCCTCACGACCGGTCGGGCCGCTGGGATCCCCGGCGACAGCGCGGACATGGTCCGGTCACGAGAGGCGTTCTTCGCGGGCGGTCACTACCGCGCGCTCGCCGACCAGCTTGGCTCGGTCATCCAAGGCGCGACGAGGGAAACCTGGACGATCGGTGACGAGCAGGTCGTCGTCGACATCGGCGCCGGCCCCGGGTACTACCTGGCGCATCTGCTGAACCTGTGCCCCGACGCGGTCGGCATCGCCATTGACGTGTCCACCTACGCACTGCGGCGCGCGGCCCGCGCGCATCCGCGGATCGGCGCGGTCGGCGTGGACGTACGCGGCCCGCTGCCGGTGCGAACGGGCACGGCGTCGGTCATTCTCGATGTCTTCGCGCCGCGCAATGTCACGGAAATGCACCGCATCCTCCGGCCGGACGGGTATCTCGTCATCGTAACGCCCACCGTCCGCCATCTGGCCGGCCTTGTCGGTCCGCTGGGTCTGGTCACGGTCGATCAGCGCAAGCCCGAGCGCCTCCGCTCGACCCTGGGTGAATCCTTCGTCAGACGGGAGCGGTTGACACTCGACCTCGAAATGTCGCTCACCGCATATGATCTCCTCCATCTTGTGATGATGGGGCCGACCGCCCACCACCGTCGCACCGCCGACATCCAATCGATCATCGATGAACGGTGGCCGAACGGCGCGACCCCGACGGCGTCATTCACAATCGAGGTGTACGAGCCCCACCCGACATAGAGCGGATTCAGCGAGCGATCAGGTCTGCCATGAACATGGTTTCGACCGTGACCGGGACGAGCGCCCGCTGAATGATCAGGCGTTCGAGCTCTCCGTAGAGATTCACGACCACCTGTTGATTCGCGTGTCCAAGCACGACCGCCCCCGGCTGGATGGCCTGACGCGCAGCCGCGATGAGTTCGCCGGCAGTGACGCCCATCATCGAGTCGCCCACCGACCCGCTCCACATAAGGATGCGCGAATAACCCAGTTCAGCGAGGATCGCTCTCGACCGCTCGTTGTGCTCCCCGTACGGCGGGCGGAACCACGGTCGGGTCGTGACGCCGAATGTCTGTCTGACCCAGTCGTCATTGCGTTCCACCTCGGCGCGCAGCGTCGCGTCGGAAAGTGTACGGATACTGCGGTGGCTCCAGGTGTGGTTGACCATCGTGACCTGCCCGGATTTGATCAGCGACCGGACGGCGGCTGCATGCTGATTCCACACGTTGCGGTACATCCCGTTCGGCGCGAACGAGAGCGGAATTTTCGCCCGGCTGGCGAAGTCGACATATCCGGCAACCGCGGTGGCATTAAAACCGTCGTCAATGGTAAGCGCAACCTGGCGGGTCGCTCCCGGCGCGTTGAAGAGGATCTGTTGCTGTCCCGGCGCGACCGCGAGCGGAGCGGGCGACCCCCACGGGCCGGCTGACGGCTCCAGCAAGCCACCTGACGGCTCCAGTCGGCCACCTGACGGCGCCGCCTGCGGTGGGACCGGCGCATCGGGCACCACGCGGATCGGCGGGACGACAGGTCGCGGACCAACCGCCGGCGGAACGGACTTCGGGCGGTCACCGGCACAACCGACGAGCAGGTCGGCGGCCCCGAGGGCGAGAATTTTCACAAGGCGACGTCGGTCCACCCATGAGATTCTGAAGAGCTTGACTACGGAGCGCAACTGCAGCGATGCAGTCCCGGCTGCCCTGCGTGGTCGGTCACCACACGCGGCACCCGGCGACTCCGGACAAGCGGGGTCAGGACAAACGGGGTCAGGACAAACGGGGTCAGGACAACAGCCTGGCCCGCCAGGTGGGCACCGCGTCCGGATGCGCGCCGTTGGCCGCGAACCAACCGGACAGGCCACCCGGATGATCGTCGATGACGGCCAGTACCTGCTCGACAGCCGAGATCGAGGTCGTGGTCAGGTCGGGAGCACCCATGCCCGCTCCAGGCAGCAACGGATTGTTACCTAGTCGGCGCAGTACCTCCGCCATGTTCGCGGCCGTCGCCGCGTAATCCGCGAGTATCGCGTCCGGTTCAACGCCCACCGCACGTAGCAGGACCGCCACGACCAGGCCTGTCCGGTCCTTGCCGGCCGCACAATGCACAAGGAGTGGTCCAGGCGCATGGGCGGCCAGATGAAGGATCTCGACCACCCGCGATCCGGTCCGTTCGACGATCGCCCGATACATCGTGCTCAGGCCGCCCGCGAGGGCAACAACGATCTCGGACGTGGGATGCGCGGGGTCGACGTCACCGAGCAACGGGATCACTCGGACATCGGTCACCGCCGATTCCAGTGGGTGCGGGCTACCGTCGCGCTCGACCGGCGACCGCAGGTCGATGACCGTGCGGGGTGGCCATTCACGATCGAATACCGGTAGCCGGTCGCCATGGCGCGGGGCGTCACTGCGGTACAGAACGCCGGGTCGAGTACGCCGACCGTCCTGCGTCGGCAGTCCGCCGAGATCCCGCAGGTTCACCAGCTGATCTCGATCGCGCCGCGGTAGCGATCCGCCGCGAGCCTCCCGGGCTGCCGGTACCGGTAGTGCCGCCGGTACCGGCGGACTGCCTGCTGTCGTCTCGTGCACCGCCGTCTCGTGCGCCGCCGTCTCACTGCCGCCCATGGCTTCGCTCCCGCCCTGATCGTCCGGTGTTGTTCCAGTGGAGCACACGTATCCGTCCCACGCCTGAACCCATGGCCAAGGTTTGCGCCGGCCAGCTCCGCAGCGACGCCTCCCCGGATGCTCGGGGGCTGCGACCTCGTGGGCCGCCGTACAATCGCGCACGGCGACGCGCCGTTACATTTTGGGGTGCTATAAGATTTAGTTGATTTTAGCTGATATGTGCTGCAAGGCGGCAGGTACCGGCGATCTCCCCGCACTCGGGTCGTCCACCCGGTGCCGCGAGAACCGACGAGGGCTGTCGCCATATGCCGCTGCACGATGCCGGAAAGTGACAAATCGCTGCAATAGTATCAATAATGCTTGGGGAGAGGGGTGGGCGTGAACGTCCTGGAGGCGACGTTTCTCGGTGCGGTCGAGGGACTGACGGAGTTCCTGCCGGTATCGAGTACCGGACATCTGACGATCCTGGAGAAACTGCTCGGCTACTCCATCGACGACCCCGACATAACGGCGTTCACCGCGATCATCCAGGTCGGCGCCGTCTTCGCGACGTTGCTGTACTTCCGCAAGGACCTGGGGAGGATCCTGGCCGCCCTGCTTCGCGGCATCGTCCAACCCCGGTGGCGCGGCCACCCCGACTACCTCTTCGGATGGGCGGTGCTGCTGGGTTCGCTACCCATCGGTGTGGTCGGGCTGCTGTTCAAAGACATGATCGAGACGACACTGCGCAGCCTCTGGTTCGTGGGCACCGCGCTCGTGGTGTGGAGCGGTGTCATAGCGTACGCCGACGGCAACGCGACCCAGAAGCGCCACGAGGCGGACGTCACCTGGAAGGACACCCTCGCCATCGGTCTGGTCCAGTGTGCCGCGCTGATCCCTGGCATCTCCCGGTCCGGCGCGACCATGTCGGCCGGTCTGACGCGGGGCCTTGACCGGGTGACCGTCACCAGACTGTCGTTCTTCCTTTCCATCCCGGCCCTGTTCGGGGCTGCGGCCCTGCAGGGCGTCAGCGAGGCCGGCAACATCGCCCACGGGGTCGGCTGGACACCAACGATCATCGCTACGGCCGTCAGCTTCGCCGTGGCCTATGTCGCCATCGCCTGGCTCCTGAAATTCATCGGCAAGAACAACTATGACATGTTCATCATCTACCGGATCATCCTCGGCACGACCGTGCTGCTGCTGCTCGCAACGGGGATCCTCTCGGCGACCTGACGATCGGGCTCGTCGGCCGGGCTCGTCGGCGAGGCGGCCAGAACGGCCATCGCATGCGAGAGCACCGCATAGGGTCGCGGGGTGGCTCGGGTTGTCGTGGTCGGCGCGGGGGTCGGCGGGTTGGCGACGGCCGCGCGACTGGCCGCCGCCGGGCATACCGTCACCATCTGCGAGCAGGCATCCGAGATCGGCGGCAAGCTCGCACGGTTCAGCCTGGACGGCTTCTCCTTCGACACCGGACCGTCCCTGTTGACGATGCCGGACGTCTTCGCGGACCTGTTCGCCGCCACCGGCGCGCCCCTGGGAGACATCCTCGAGCTGCGCCGACTGGACCCGATCACCCGCAACCGCTTCGCCGACGGGACCGTCCTCGACGCTCACGCCGACGACAACGCGTTCACCGCCGAGCTGGACGCCGTCCTGCGTCCCGGGTCGGGCGAGCAGTGGGGCCGGCTGGCAGCCCACGCCGAGCGTCTGTGGGAGGCGACCAGCGGCCCGTTTCTGGCCGCCCCCAACGCCGGTGTCCGGTCGTTGGCCGGGTTGGCGCTGCGACGTCCAGGCGACATCTCCACCATCGCGCCCGGCCTGACGGTACGTGGGCTCGGCCGGCGTCATCTCACCGACCAGCGACTGCGGATGTTCCTCGAACGGTATGCGACCTATACCGGTTCCGATCCGCGCCAGGCACCGGCGGCCCTCGCGGCCATCGCGCACGTCGAGCGTTGCTACGGCGGTTGGTACATCCCCGGCGGCCTTCACCAGCTCGGCCAGGCTGTCGCGGACCGGGCCGTGTGCCGTGGCGCGCGCCTGCTGCTCGACCATCAGGTCGTCGCGATCACCCGCAACGCCGGTGGTCGGGTGACCGGGGTACAGCTGGCCGGCGGCCGGGGCATCGACGCGGACCTGGTGGTGTCCGGCATCGATGCCCGCACGGTGTACGGCATACTCGCGCCCCACCGGCGGGCGCAGCGGCGGCTACGCCGGGCGCCGGCGTCGTTGTCCGGCTTCGTCCTGCTGCTCGCCCTGCGCGGGCGGACGCCGGATCTCGCCCATCACACGGTGCTGTTCCCCGCCGAGAACGACGGCGAGTTCGACGCGGTATTCGGCGGCCGCCTGGCCACCGATCCGACGATCTACATAAGCGCGCCCGACGACCCCGCCCTCGCACCGCCGGGCTGTGAGGCATGGTTCGTCCTGGTGAACGCGGCCCGGCACATAACCGCTCCGCCGCGCGACGCCGCGACGCCACGGCCCGCACGCGGCGGCACCGGCACCGGCCCGGTCGGCGGCCCGGTCAACCGCGGGGTGGACTGGGATCGACCAGGGCTTGCCGACGCCTACGCCACCCAGGTCCTGGCTTTGATGGCCGAGCGCGGCCTGGATGTCCGGGCCCGGCTGCTGTGGCACCGTGTGATCACTCCAGCCGATCTGGAGCGACGGACCGGCGCGGTCGGCGGGGCGATCTACGGGACATCGTCCAACGGCGTGCGCGCGGCGTTCCTGCGACCGGGCAACCGCTCGCCGATTCCGGGACTGTTTCTCGTCGGGGGGTCATCCCACCCTGGTGGGGGCCTCCCACTGGTCGCCATGTCCGCGAAAATCGTCGCCGACATGATCGGCCCCGCGTAGTGCGATGATCCGTACCACGCGCTGTGGTCAGTGTCGGGATACGCCGGCCCCGGTCGGCAACGTCGCGGTCCGCAACGTCCGGTGGACCACGATGCCGAGCTGGATCAGGCCCCCGGCACAGACCGTTGCGGTGGCGGCGGCACCGATCATGCCGGCAAGGTCGGCACGGCCGGGGTCGATCGCCGCGCCCAGCATCGCGATTACTGTGATGATGATCCGGGTAGGCCGCTCGCCGACCGTCACCACGCCGATCTCGCAGAACCCCACGTTCCCGGCCCGCGCACGCAGATACTCCAGCAGCGCGACCGCGGCCCCGGCAACGGCACACACCCCACCGGGGGCGCCGAGCAGCCAGAAGGCGACAAGGTAGATTCCGTCACAGATCCGGTCCGCCAGCGAGTCGAGGACGTACCCCCAGGGCGTCACCCGACGGGTGAGGACAGCCACACATCCGTCAAGGTTGTCCAGGAGGCCACCAGCAACGACGATCATCGCGGCTAGCAACGGGTACGGGCCGCCCAGCGCCGCGGCCGGCAGCATGGCACCGGTCAGCAGCGTCCCGGCGACAGTGATCGACGTGGGGCCGATACCACCCACGGCCAACGGGCGTCCCAGCCGGTAGACCAGGCCGAGCCACCAGCGGACGAGCCACATGCCGGTTGTGGCATCGTAACCTCCGTGCAGGCCCGACCACTCCCTGAGAAAGCCGTCACGGTCGGGCACCGGGGTGGTCACCAAGCCATCGTGCCCTCTGCGTATGGTTCCGTCGTCCGACATGACCCGCTTGTGATGACGACCCACTACCGACGACTGTCAGCCCCCTTCGAGGAGCCGCCGCAAGGCGGCCGCAGGAGACATCGGTGACCAAGCACTCGCCCCTGGTCGTGGAGACACTCGACGACCTGCATCCGACAGCAATCTTCAACGCGGAGCGCGACCAAGTGGTGGTCGCGGTCCGCATCACACCCGTGTTCGGCACCCTGGACCTCGACCTGGTGGCAGCGGTCGTCGACGCGGCGAACCTGGCCGACTTCGCCCTCGTCCGCGAGCAGCCTTTCCGGGACGAGTGGCTGTTGTGCGTCTTCGACGCCTACGAGGACCACGACTGACCGGCCGCCCGCCATCCGGACAGGGAGCGGAACACCTCACGGGTGGCGGTCGAGCGGTTCAACGTGATGAAGTGGATGCCCGGTGCACCTCCGGCCAGCAGCTTCTCGCACAGGTCCGTCGCGACCGCCACCCCGACCGCCGCCACCGCCACCGGGTCGTGGGCCACCTCGTGCAGCCGGCCGGCCAGATCCGCGGGAAATTCCGCGCCGGACAGCTGCGCCATCCGCTCGATCTGCGCGACATTCGTCACGGGCATCACCCCGGGGATGACGGGCGCCTCGCAGCCGAGCCGGCGGACCCGCTCGACCAGCCGGAAGTAGGCGTCCACATCGAAGAAGAACTGGGTGATCGCGTAGTCCGCGCCCGCGGCCAGCTTGCCGACCAGGTGGCGGGCGTCGGTGTCGAAGTCGGGCGAACGCGGGTGGCGGTCCGGGAACGCCGCGACCCCGACGCAGAAGTCGCCCAGCGACCGGACAAGGCGCACGAGGTCCTCGGCATAGCGCAGACCCTGCGGGTGCGCGACCCAGGTCCCCCGCGGATCACCGGGCGGGTCGCCACGCAACGCCAGTACGTTGTGCACCCCGGCTCCGGCGTAACTGCCGATCACCTGCCGCAGCTCGGACACGGAGTGGTTGACAGCCGTCAGGTGCCCGATCGGTGTGAGAGTGGTGTCGGTCGCAATCCGCTCGGTCACGCCGATGGTTCCCTTGCGGGTAGACCCGCCCGCACCGTAGGTCACCGACACGAAGGACGGTTGCAGGGATTCCAACTCCCTGATCGCTGTCCACAGGTGGCGCTCCCCCGCAGGGGTTTTGGGTGCGAAGAACTCGAACGAGAACGACAGCTGACCGGACGCGAGGAAGTCCCGCACAGTCAGCACCCGAGGTCCCAGCCCGCTCCTGACCGCCGTCATAGGCTCGAGGGTAGTGGCTGCCATGGGCCGGGGCCCTCGGCGGCTCACAGGCGCACCGGTCCGCCCGGGGCGGGGCTGCACACCCGTACCCGCCCGGACCGGCTGCGGGCCGAAACCGTCCGGGTCGCCGCCGGGTCAGCTGGAACGCTGACATCGACGGCACCGGGGTCCGCCGACTCCACATCCACGGCATAGGGACCGCCCGGGACGACAACCGTGACCGCGCCGCTGTGGCCGTGCGCGCTCACCTGATCGGGCGGAGACGAGAAATGCAGGATGACATCTCCCAGGCGGCTGCGTGCGGTGACCCTGCGCCCGCCCAGCTCACGTCCTGCGATGGTGCCGGAGTCCGTCAGGAGGACGAGGTCACCGTCGGATCCCCACAGTGTCACATCCCCGCGGCGCACCTCTGCTCGTACGCGGGTCGCCCTGGGCAACGTCAGCCGGACCCGGGCCTCGCTGACACGGCCGTCGATGCGCAACAGGTCGCCGCTGCGCGCCAGCGCCGGGCGGGTCCGCCCGACACGTCGGCGCACGGTCATCTCCAGGCGGGCGTCGACCCGGTCGGTCTCGGCGATCTCCACCCGGCCGGCGGCCAGTCGAACCTCGACGGCGCCGACCCCCGCCACCGTCTGCCCGATCTCCGCCGGCGGCCGGTACAGCAGCGCGATACCGCCGGCTGCCGCGCACAACAGGACGACGGCCGCTCCGACCACGACCACGGTTGTCATCCGTTCCCCGTTCTGTGAGCAACTGATTCGTTGAGCAACTGATTCTCCGAGCAACTGATTCGTCGAGCGACCTGCTCGTCAAGCGACTGGTTCTGTCAGCGAATGCGATCCACACATTCTCGCTGGTGGCGATCCCCTGAGGAGCAGGATGCGTACGGTCATCGGCCCGACCGACAGGATTGTGATCGTGGGGGCGGGCCTGGGCGGACTGTCCGCCGCCCTGCGGCTGGCCGGCGCCGGCCGGCAGGTCACCGTGGTCGAACGCGAGGACGTCCCTGGTGGGCGGACCGGGCAGCTGCGCATGAGCGGCTACCGGTTCGACACCGGGCCGACCGTCCTGACCATGCCGGACCTGATCGCGGACGCCTTCGACTGCGTCGGGGAGAACCTTGACGACTGGCTGCAGCTGCGCCCGGTCGACCCGCTGTACCGGGCGCGCTACCCCGACGGATCCACACTCGACATCCACGCCGACCCGGACGCGACCGCCGATGAGATCGCCCGCGTGTGCGGGCCGGGCGAAGCCGCCGGTTACCGCCGGTTCGTCGCATTCGTATCGCAGCTGTACCGGGCGCAGATGCGCGACTTCATCGACAACTCGATCGACTCACCGCTGGACCTGGTGCGGCCGTCCCTGGCCCGTCTGGTCGCCCTGGGTGCCTTCCGCCGCCTCGATGCGGTGGTGGCCCGGTACCTGCACGACGAGCGCACCCGCCGGGTCTTCTCGTTCCAGGCGATGTACGCAGGCCTGTCCCCCCACGACGCGCTCGCCGTGTACGCGGTGATCGCCTACATGGACTCGGTAGCCGGGGTGTACTTCCCGGTCGGAGGAATGCACGCCGTTCCGGTGGCGATGGCGCTGGCCGCCGCCAAACACGGAGTGACGTTTCGCTACGGCACCACCGTGACACGGGTGGAGACCCGCGGTCGGCGGGCGATCGCGGTCCACACGGCGACCGGTGAACGCATCGCCGCGGACGTGGTGGTGCTCAACCCCGATCTTCCGACCGCCTACCGGGAACTGCTGCCCAGCTCCGTCACGCCGCGGCGGGTCCGCGACCTGCGCTATTCACCGTCATGCTTCCTGCTGCTCGCCGGATCGAGCGCCGGCTTCGGCGACCAGGCCCATCACACGATCCACTTCGGACGGGCCTGGCAGCGCACCTTCGACGAGATCATCAAACGGGGTGAGCTGATGAGCGACCCGTCGTTCCTGATCACCACGCCGACGATCGGCGACCCGTCGCTGGCCCCGGCCGACCGACACAGCTACTACGTGCTGTTCCCGACGCCGAACCTGACCGCGCCGCTGGACTGGTCGGTGCTCACCCGACGCTACCGCGACGAGGTGGTGGAGACCCTTGAACGGCGGGGGTACGCCGGCTTCGGTGCCGCGATCGAGGTCGAGCACACGATCACACCCGCGGACTGGCGGGCCCGGGGAATGGCCGCCGGTACCCCGTTCGCCGCCGCCCACACCGTCGGTCAGACCGGTCCGTTCCGCCCGTCGAACCTGGCCCCGAGTCTGGACAACGTGGTGTTCACCGGCAGCGGTACCCAGCCCGGCGTCGGCGTGCCGATGGTGCTGATCTCGGGACGACTGGCCGCCGAGCGGGTACTCGGCCGGGACCGGGCCTACCGCTCCCGGGCACTTCGCTGAGCACAAACCCGAATGGACCGCAAACCGAATTGATCGCCAACCCACGCTGACCGCCAGTCCGATTACCGTGAAGTGAGAAATCCTAGATTTCCCTTAAGTCATTGTTCGAACTGGCTGACCACCCTCGTTTCAGGTCTCGATTCCCGGCATCCGCTGCGAGACTGAGGCCATGGACGAACGGCAGGCTCCAGCGACCGCGCCCACCGCGGACGGCCCCAGTCCCCTCCCAGCCGACTCCGACCAGGGCGGGAAGAGCCTGGCCGACCCGGACACGATCACCGATGCCGATCATCTTGAGCGCGCCCTCTTCGAGGTCAAGAAAGTGATCGTCGGCCAGGATCACATGATCGAGCGCATGCTGGTGGCCCTGCTCGCCCGCGGGCACTGTCTGCTGGAGGGCGTACCCGGAGTGGCCAAGACCCTGGCCGTCCAGACACTGGCGACGGTGGTCGGCGGAACGTTCGCGCGTATCCAGTTCACCAGCGATCTGGTCGTGTCCGACATCATCGGTACGCGGGTGTACCGCCAGACCCGGGAGACCTTCGACGTCGAGCTGGGCCCCGTCTTCGCGAACTTCGTCCTCGCCGACGAGATCAACCGGGCACCCGCGAAGGTGCAGTCGGCACTGCTGGAGGTCATGTCCGAGCAGCAGGTCTCCCTCGGCGGCGTCACCCATCGGCTGCCCGCGCCGTTCCTGGTGCTGGCCACGCAGAACCCGATCGAGTCCGAAGGCGTGTACCCGCTTCCGGAGGCGCAGCGCGACCGCTTCCTGATGAAGATCAACGTACCGTATCCAAGCGGCGTCGAGGAGCTCGAAATCGTCCGACGCATGGGCGTGGCGCCGCCGGCGGCCGAGCGTGTGCTGGACCCGTGGACCCTGATGAAGCTGCAGAAACACGCCACGGAGGTGTTCGTCCACCACGCGATCGCCGACTACGCCGTGCGGATGGTGCTGGCGACCCGCTCGCCCGCCGAGTTCGGGATGCCCGAGCTTGCCGGCCACCTGGCCTACGGCGCGTCGCCGCGCGCCTCGCTCGGTCTCGTCGCGGCCGCACGGGCACTGGCGCTGCTGCGCGGGCGAGACTACGTCGTACCCGATGACGTCGCCGCGGTGGCTCTCGACATACTGCCGCACCGGCTGGTGCTGTCCTATGAGGCTCTCGCGGAAGGCCTGTCCGCGGACGCCATCGCCGGACGCGTCCTGGCCGCCACCACACCTCCGCAGGTCGCTCCGCGCCAGCATGGCTACGCCGGGCGCTGGACCACGAACCCGCATGGCTTTCCCGAGTACCACGCCGAGTACCAGACCGGGCACCAGGCCAGGTACCAGGCCGAATACCACGGCCGGAAGACGACCGCGTGAGCGCCGTGGGGTCCTCCCCCGGGTCGGGAACCGGCAAGCAGCTCGCCGCGGATCCCGCGATCGAGCGCACCCTGCGGCGTCTCGAGCTGACCGTCACCCGGCGTCTGGACGGGCTGCTGCTCGGTGACCATCTGGGCCTGGTACCCGGGTCCGGTACGGAAAAAGCCGAAAGCCGCACCTACCACGTCGGCGACGACGTCCGGCGGATGGACTGGGCGGTCACGGCCCGTACCACCATCCCGCACGTCCATGACCTCATAGCCGACCGTGAGCTGGAGACCTGGGCGCTCGTCGACCTCACGGCCAGCCTGGAATTCGGCACCGCGGCTTGTGAAAAGCGCGACCTCGCGATCGCCGCGGTCGCCGCGGTCGGCTACCTGACCGCACGCAGCGGCAACCGCCTGGGAGCGTATGTGCTCTCCGGCTCCGGCCCACGGGTGCTACCCGCCCGTACCGGTCGCGACGGCCTGCGGGCCCTGCTGCGGACCCTGTTGGCGACGCCGCGCACCGCGCTGGACCGCCCGGCCCGATCTCCTGACCTCTGCGCGACCACCGACCTCGCGGTGGCCGTGAACGGGCTGCGCCATCCACCCCGACGTCGCGGCCTGGCTGTGGTGATCTCGGATTTCCTGTCGACGGACGTGTCGTGGGAACGGCCGCTGCGCGCGCTCGCCGGGCGCCACCAGGTACTCGCCATCGAGATCATCGACCCACGCGAGCTGGAACTCCCGCAGGTGGGGCTGCTCACCGTCATGGACCCCGAGACCGGCGCGATGCTGGACGTGCCCACCTCGTCTCGCCGCCTGCGCGAGTCCTACGCCCGCGCGGCCGCGACACACCGCCGCGAGGTGGCCGCGGCGCTGCGCCGGGCCGGTGCCGCCCACCTGGTGCTGCGGACCGACACCGACTGGCTCGCCGACATCGTCCGCTTCGTCCTGACCACCCGTCGAAGCCGCGGCGCGGGCAGGCGCCCGCGGGTCACCTCCCAACCGGCCGGGACGCCGCGATGAGCTTCCTCGCCGGCTACTGGCTGTGGCTGCTGCTGGTGGTCGCCACCCTGGCAGTGGCCTACGTCCTGCTGTCGATGCGCCGGGGTGTCTATGCGGCCCGGTTCGCCTCGGCGGGACTGCTCGCGTCCGTGCTGCCGCGGCGCCCACAGTGGTGGCGCCGCCATGTGCCGGCTGTTGTCCTGCTGCTCACGCTGGCCACCATGGTGTTCGCCCTCGCCCGCCCGGCGCGCACGGAACGGATACCCCGCGAACGCGCGACCATCATGCTGGCGATCGACGTCTCGAACTCGATGGCGGCCATCGACATCACCCCCAACCGGCTCGAGTCGGCCAAACAGGGCGCCGAGTCGTTCGTGGATCAACTGCCACCACGGATCAACCTGGGCCTGGTGTCGTTCGCGGGCTCCGCGGCTGTTCTCGTCCCGCCGACCACCGACCGCGAATCGGTCCGCGCCAGCATCCGCGGCCTGCAGCTGGGTCCGTCCACCGCGATCGGTGAGGGCATCTTCGCCTGCCTGCAGGCCATCAGCACGCTCGGCGACCAGGTCACCGCAGACGGCCAGCCGCCGCCGCCGGCGGCCATCGTGCTGCTCTCCGACGGTGAAACCCAGCGGGGACGCCCGAATGCCGAGGCCAGCGATGCCGCGCTCGGCGCCCGGATACCGGTGGACACGATCGCCTACGGCACCCCGGACGGCACCCTCGACGTCGGCGGCCAGCAGGTTCCCGTCCCGGTCAACGAGGCGGCGCTGCGCGAGATCGCCCAGACGACCGGCGGGTCCTACCACCGAGCCGCCTCCGGCGACGAACTGCGGTCGGTGTATCAAGGGCTCGGCAGCTCGATCGGATATCGTACCGAGTTCCATGAGATCACCATGTGGTTCGTAGGATTGTCGCTGTGCCTCGGCCTGACCGCCGCGGCGCTGTCGCTGGCCTTCTCATCCCGACTCCCCTGACCCGAAAGCAGCACTGTGCGCGCGCGTGAGCTGACCGCCGCCGGTATTACCGCACCGGAGTTGAGGCGCTCCTACCTGGAATGCCGCCGGCTCAACGCCGCCCATGGCCGCACGTATTTTCTGGCGACCCTGTTGCTGCCCGCCTGGAAACGGCCCTATGTCCATGCGCTCTACGGGTTCGCGCGCTACGCGGACGAGATCGTCGATGATCTCGACTCCACGCTCCCCGACCGGGAACGGGCGGCCTGGCTGCACGGTTGGAGTGCGGAATTTCTCGCCCAGGCGCGCTCGGGCCTGCGCGTGGCACCGCGGGACGGAACGGCCCCCGGGGGCGGGGGCACCGGGGGCGGGGGCACCGGGGGCGGGGGCACCGGCGTCGGGGGCACTGCCGCGACATCGGTGCTACCGGCGGTCATCGACACGATCGGGCGGTGGGGCATCCCGCTTGAGTACTTCAGGGCGTTCCTGCAATCCATGGCGATGGACCTCACCGTCACCTCCTACGCGACCTGGGAGGATCTGATGGCCTACGTCCACGGATCGGCGGTGGTGATCGGCCTGCAGATGGTGCACGTCCTGGAGGCCGCCGGTCCCGCCGCCCTGCCCTACGCACGCGATCTGGGCGCGGCGTTCCAGCTCGCGAACTTCATCCGGGATGTCGGGGAGGACCTGCGCCGGGGCCGTGTCTACCTGCCGCGGGAGTCGCTGGACCTGTTCGGCGTGACCCCGCAGCACCTGCGCGCCGGTGTGGTGGACGGCCCGGTCCGCCGGCTGCTCGCGTTCGAGATCAGCCGCGCCCGGGAGCTCTTCCGCGCTGCCAGACCCGGCATCCGACTGCTGCACCCGACATCGCGCGATTGTGTCGGGACCGCGTTCCGGCTCTACAGCGGCATTCTGGACGAGGTGGAACGCGCCGATTACCAGGTGCTGGACAGGAGGGTCAGCGTCGGGCTCGCCCGACGCGTCGCTGTCGCAGGCCCGGGAATCGTCCGCGCCGCCCATATCCGCCGGATCCACGCCGACCCGGGCGTACGTCCGCCGGGTGACGCCCCCTACTATCGGCCGGGGTTTTGACGAGTCATATCCGTCAGGGGGGAGTGACCCGATGCCTCGGGTTCTGCTGGGTCCTGCACACAGCCAGGTCCGGCCCGGCCAGGTAACGTCAAGTGTCCAGATGGCCACATGCTGACACGCGACGGCGATCCGGCGACCGGGGATGGCGTGGCCGCCAACGACGACACCGCTGCTGCTGCTGCTGCCGCTGCCGCTGCCGCCGACGACGGTCCGGGCGCGGCACCGGTCAGCGTGGTGATACCGGCGCACAACGAGCAGGCGGTCATCGACCGTTGCCTGCGGGCACTGCGCACCGGAACGCCCGCAGGCGCCCTGGACATCGTCGTGGTGTGCAACGGATGCACCGACCGCACGGCGGAGCTCGCCCGGGCTGCCGGGGCGCGGGTGGTGGAGACACCGCGTCCAGGCAAAGCCGGGGCGCTCAATCTCGGCGACGCGGCGGTGACGTCGTTCCCCCGCTTCTACGTGGACGCCGACGTGGTCGTGCGCGGTGACGTCCTGCTCAAGACGGCGGATCTGCTGCGCACGGACGCCGCGATGGCGGCGGCGCCCCGGCTGGCCGTCGACCTGACCGGGGTCAGCTGGCCGGTGCGCAGCTTCTACCGACTGTGGATGCGCCAACCGTTCGTCGGCGACGGCCATGTCGGCTCCGGGGTGGTCGGCCTCAACGAAGCAGGGCGGGGACGGTTCGAGCACTTCCCCGAGATCATCGCCGACGATCTCTTCCTCTACACCCTGTTCAGCGCCGACGAGCGCCGGGCCGCCCGCCCCGGGGTGGAGTTCACCATCTTTCCGGCCCGGACTGTCCGCGCCCACCTGCACCGACTCGTCCGCGTCTATGCCGGCAACCTCCAGCTCGGCCAGACGGAGGCGAAGCCCGACACCAGCGCCAACGGCCGCAGCGGCTGGGCCCGGGTGGTACGAGAAGATCCACGCAGAGCCGTCGACATACCCTGCTATGTCGGCATAGTGGTGCTGGCCCAGCTACTGGCTCACCGCAAGCTACGTCGGGGGGACGTGAAAACATGGGAACGCGACAACACCAGCCGGACCACCAGCGCGGGCGCAGCCTGAGCAGCGCGTTACGGGCGGCACGCTCGCTACTCGACCCGCTGGGCTATGCCCACCTCCTGCGGGTCGCGCACTTCTACGGCTACTCGCACGTGCGGCCGCGCCGCCTGCTGACCATGGGGCCCGGGGTGCGCCTGGCACCCAACGTCTCCATTCGCAACGGGGAGCGCATCACCATCGGCGCCGGTGCCGAGATCGGCGAACGCTGCTACCTGTGGGCCGGTGACTCGGCCGGCCGTATCGACATCGGCGAACACGCGCTGTTCGCCCCCGAGGTCTTCGTCACCGCGTCCAACTACCGGACGCCGCCCGGTGTACCCGTCATGCACCAGGACAAGGACGAACGCGACATCCGTATCGGCGCGAACGTCTGGCTGGGCGCCCGGGTGGTCGTCGTCGCGGGTGTCACCATCGGCGACGGGTGCATCGTCGGCGCCAACTCGGTGGTGACCAAGTCGCTGCCGCCGGATGCCATCGCGGTCGGCGCGCCCGCCCGGGTGGTCGGCCACCGCGGCGACGCGAGCACCGCAACACCGCCCGTTGACGAGCAGGCCGTTGACAAGCCGAGCGTTGACAAGCCGGGCTCAGACAAGCCGGGCTCAGACAAGCCAGCCGGAGACGGGCCGGCTGGGAACAAACCGACCGCAGACCCGGCGACCGGCGCTCCCAGCGACAACGGACGGGGGACAGCATGGCCATCGACGTCTCTGTCCTGATCATCTCCTACAACACCCGTGAACTCACCACCGCCTGCCTGGACTCGCTAGTCCCCGCAGCGCTGCAGGGCCAAGGGGCGCGCGACGATCGTCAGATCGCGCGCCCGCAGGCCGCAGGCCCCACAGCGTTGCAGGCTGCGCCGGACACCGTGAGCACCGAGGTGGTCGTCGTCGACAACGCCTCCAGCGATGACACCGTCGCTGTGCTCAAGGAGCGCTACCCGTGGGTGCGGCTGATCGAGCAGCCGACCAACCTCGGCTTCGCCCGTGCGGTCAACATCGCGGCGAGCGACGCCACCGGCCGCTACGTGCTGCTCCTCAACTCCGACACGGTGGTCATCGACGACGCGGTGGGCCGCCTCGTCGCCTTCGCCGAGCAGTATCCCCACCACGGGGTGTACGGCGGACGCACGCTGGCGCCCGATCGGACTCTCGACCCCAGCTCGTGCTGGGGTGCGCCCACGCTGTGGAGCCATCTGTGCTTCGGTCTCGGCCTGACCACCGCGCTGCGCGGCTCGCGCCTGTTCGACCCCGAAGCGCTCGGCGGGTGGCAGCGCGACAACGTCGCATCGGTCGGGGTGGTCACCGGCTGCCTGCTGTTGGTACGTCGGGACCTGTTCGCCCAGCTCGGCGGGCTCGATCCGCGGTACTTCATGTACGGCGAGGACGTCGACTTCTCGGTGCGGGCCCGGGCCGCCGGCTACGACCCGGTGATCACTCCGACGGCAACCGTGATCCACCACAGCGGCGCGTCGTCGTCCCACCA
>NZ_CAUVXL010000100.1:1208-4155 GCF_963555915.1 Protofrankia sp. Cas4 | reverse complement strand
TGCCAACAAGACGATCCTCACGCTAACCGGCAAGACCACGCTCGCCCGGACCCACCGGACCGGCTGGGCGCGCACCTTCTGCCTCGCGATGCTCGCGCTGGGTGTGGTCCTGCGGGCCGGTCTCGCCATGGCCGCCGCCCGCGCCGGCCGCGGCACAGGCGGAAACCAGGGCAGCTGGCGGACGGTCTGGGCGGCGCGGTCACGCTGGTGGCCCGGCTACCCGCCCTACCCGGTCGACGCCCCGGGGCACCTGAGCACCGCACGCTCCCCTGCCGACGTCCCGGATACCGCTGTCTCCGGTCGGTAACCGGCCATCCAGGCTGTGATCCGGCCATCCAGGCTGTGATCGGCGCGAGTTTGTCGCTATGTACGCTCGGGAGCCGAAAAAGCGTACCCAACGACAAACTCGCGCCGATCATGTCGCCCGGAAGTCCCCACCGACCGCGCGCCATCCATCGTCGTGTCACGTATGGTGACACGACCGATGCAGGAGCCCCCCAGGAGCGGGCAGGCGGTAGGCATGGCGGTAGGACGACAGGTAGCATCAGGGGTATGAAAATCAGCATCAGTCTGCCGGACGACGATGTGAGTTTCATCGACGAGTTCGGTGCCCAGAGCAGCAACTCGTCGAGGTCCGCGGTCATCCACCAGGCTGTCGGGCTTCTGCGCGCGGCCAGCATCGAGGCCGCCTACACCGAAGCCTGGGACGAGTGGGCCGCCACCAAGGACGCCGAACTCTGGGACGCCATTGCGGCTGACGAACTCGCCGATGCGTCGCGGTGACATCTACTGGGTCGATCTGGAACCGGTCCGAGGATCGGAGGCAAACAAGACCCGACCCGCGGTCATCGTCAGCAACGACGCCGCGAACCGTGCGGCAGGACGTGCCGGCCGCGGTGTGGTCACCGTCGTACCCATCACGTCCAGCACTGACCGCGTGTTTCCCTTCCAGGTTCTGCTGAAGGCCGCCGACTGCGGCCTGACCGCTGACTCGAAGGCCCAGGCCGAGCAGGTACGAGCCGTGGCCGCGGATCGGATCGGATCGGCAACCGGATCGGAGAAGTCCCGCCCGCGACGATGGCCGCGCTGGACAACGCCCTGCGGCTGCACCTCGCGCTCTGAAGCGATCGCCTGCCTTCACGTCCGCTCGCGCTCCAGAGACCGGCCGCACCGACTGGGTGACCTCGGTGGCGTTCGCCCCGGACGGCAACACCCTGGCCGGCGGCGGCGTCGACAAGACAGTGCGGCTCTGGCAGGTGCGCTGACCCGCCTCGATCCTCAACCTCAGAGCCAGCGTCGGTAAACGCCGGCCGTGGCCGACGTACCCGGGATTCGGTCAGGAACCGGCCATCGAGGCTGTGATCGGCGCGAGTTTGTCGCTATGTACGTTCGTGAGCCGAAAAAGCGTACCCAACGACAAACTAACGCCGATCATGTCGCCCGGAAGCAGACCACGAATGCTGGCGCGACGGTTAGACTCGCCGCGGCGTGTTCGATGAATGACATGCTTGGGGGATCATAAGCGGGCATGTGCCGCCAGTGGCGTGGGTCGCGGGTAGCCGGCGACTGTCGGTACATGCTGGTTGACCGGGCTCAGGTGGCGGCGGGCTTGCCCGGCTACGACCTGGGCGCCAAACTCGGCGCGGGAGCATTCGGCCTGGTGCTGGCTGGCCGGCACCGACGACTGAACCGCGATGTTGCGATCAAGATCCTGGCCGCGGGTCACGAAGGGGCGTCGGCCGATTTCACCACCGAGGCTCAGGTACTCGCCGCCATGGACCATCCGCATGTGGTCCGGGTCTACGACTATGTCGAGGCTGACGACCTGCATCTGATCGTCATGGAGCTCCTGGCCGGAGGGACGCTGACCCGTCGCCGGGCCGATCTGTCCCCGCAGGGGGCCTGCGCCGTGGGGTTGGCGGTGGCCGCAGCGTTGTCCTGCGCGCACACCCATGGGGTGCTGCACCGCGACATAAAGCCGGACAACATGCTGTTCGACACCACCGGCCTGCTCAAGGTCACCGACTTCGGCATCGCAAAAATCCTTGAAGGATCGGCGGTCATCCCCAGCGGTGCGACGGGAACCCCCGCCTACATGGCCCCCGAACAGATCACCGGTGGGAGGCTGGGACCGACCACGGACCTGTACGCCCTCGGAATCGTGCTCTACCTGCTGCTGGCCGGCGCGCCGCCGTTCGACCCGGCCCTGCCGATCCGCGAGTTGTGGCAGCACCACCTCGACACCATTCCCACCCCGCCGGCCGGGGTTCCCGCCCCGATCGCCGCTGTGATCATGCAGGCTCTGGCCAAGGATCCCGTGGATCGCCCGGCGTCCGCGCACGCCTTCGCCCTCGACCTGGCACGCGCCGCCGCCGTCGCCTACGGTCCGGGCTGGACCGCCCGCTCCGGCATCGGGCTGCGCCTCGACGACGACGTCCGCGCCGCCGCCTCCAACAGCAGCGCGGACGTCATTCAGCAGACGGGAAAACAGCCGACCGACACCCCGTCCGCCAGCGTCCGCGATCCAGGCCAAGCCGCCACGGCGCGCACCGCTCAGCGTCTGCACAGGCGACGTGTGCCCATCACCGTCCTGCTCCTGCTCGCCATCGCCGGTGCTGTCCTCGCGGTGATCGCCACGTACGGCCGGGATCCACGCGAGCCCGGTGCCAGGGCCACCCCACCGAGCGCATCCGCTGCCCATCCCACGGCGCAGGCCCGGTCGGAAAACTCCCCGCCAGCCGCGACGGACACATCGGTATCACCCACAGTAACTTCCCAGGCATCAGTGGCCGTGGTACCGACTCAATCCGCAGGGCCGTCGAAGCATGTCTTCGCCCCGATCGTGATCCTCAACAATTCCAAGATCCTGGGGCTTGCCGATTCCGCCCGGGCGCGGCTGGAAGCCGCCGGCTTCACGGTGGCACGGACCGCCAACTACCAGTCGGCA
>NZ_CAUVXL010000100.1:0-637 GCF_963555915.1 Protofrankia sp. Cas4 | reverse complement strand
GCGCGGACGAGCCGCTCATCCTCGTCGTCACCAAGGCTTTTTCGCCAACCGCGCCCTGACCCGCCTTCCGCCACGCACGCTGGCGTCGGATCGAGCACGAACAGTAGTCACCGCACCCACAAGATCCGAACCGGCCGGTTACTCCTGGAGTTGAGGGTAGGTCTCGACGTCGGTCGCCTTGAACGACGCCCACACGGTCACGCCCGGTTCCAGGCGCAGCTCGGCGAGGGCGGCCGGGGTGACGTCGGCGAGCAGTGGGGGGGCGTAACCAACCCGGCCAATCCCCCACCAAAGCGGCCCGGGATCCGGACTCCCGCCAATCGTCATGCATCCCTGCCAGACTTGCATCCTGATGGAGTCCTGATGCATCCCGATGGAGTCCTGATGCATCCTGATGGAGTCCTGATGCATCCTGATGGAGTCCTGATGGACCGTAACACGGTCAACCAGATCATAGATGATCTTAATCGACTCGGTCGCGACAGCTACCGGATCGAGGTGAAGCGGGCGCGGGGCGGCATGCCGACGTCGCTCCACGAGACACTCAGCGCCTTCTCCAACGCCGACGGCGGCACGATCCTGCTGGGCATAGATGAGAAGGCGGGATTCGCCATCGTCGGCCTAGCCGAACCGGAGC
>NZ_CAUVXL010000099.1:6393-22043 GCF_963555915.1 Protofrankia sp. Cas4 | reverse complement strand
CCGGTGAACCACCCGACCAGTGCACTCGCTGTGACCGGGGCATCGAGAATGGAGACCCGCGTCGCGGCGGCGAGCTGCTGCGCGGTCTCCCGGGTGTCGGGGTGGTCGTCGCCGAGGGTTCGCGCCCAACGGCGGTGGGCGGCCTCGACGAGAGGGCGGCCAGCGATGGTCTGCCCGGAAGCCCGCAGGTAGTGGGTGACGGCGACCAGCAGCGCACGGAACGGCTCTGGTTCGGCGTCGGGATCAGCCGGGTCGTCGTGCGCCAGGTCGATAAGGGCCTGGACGTGGGGATGAGGGTGGCTACACCGCCAGGATGCTGGGTCGTTGAGGTTGCCGGGGGCGGCGGTCGCGACGAGCTGGCGTGCGGCTGTCGAGGCCGAGGCCGGCACCAACCACCCCTACCCTGCTCGCCCGCTCCCGCCACGCCTCCGTCCGCGGCCTCGAGCGCTACGCCGGCCCCAGGCCCGACGTGGTCGCCGCCCCCGACGCGGACTTTGCCCCTGGTGACACCGACCCGAGCACCGGGCCTGCTTGGTCCGCGCGCCTTGCTCGACTGCGGACAGTAGGACACTCGGCACGCGATGAGCGGCCTGTCAACCGGCCATGTGGCCCTATCCGCTTGAGTGACGCGTAGCTTACCCTGACAAAGGCGAAAGTTAAGGACATTCCCGGCAAGGTGCCGCAGGCCGCGAGAACAGAGTTTGCAGCATCGCTGACAGAAATGAGCATGACCATGAAGCTTCCGAGCATCCGACATGCTGCGACACTCATTGCGGCCGCCGTTGCGATCTTGGCATCCGGTGGTTTCGGTGGGGTTGCATCCGCTGCTACCGGTGGCCCAGCGTCTCCTCCACATCCAGCGCTGTATCCGTATCCGGACACCGGCACAGTCTCGTCGGCCCCCTTATTGGCTCCCGACGCGAGCGGCGGGATAGTTTCCGCGGACACCTGCACGCCATACGTCGATGGCGATTACGCGCACCTGTCGTCAGGGGACGTTTCGGCTCACGGCTGGTGGTATCAAGGGACCTGCCCAAATACGAAAGCCACGGTGACGATCTACCTTTACGAGTACTTCTCGGACGGCACCTGGCATTATCAGGCGAGCGGATCGAAATATGTTTATCCTGGTGGCGGCAGCGTCAATCGCGCTGTCGCTCGTCAGGTATGCGAAGGAGTGGCACCCGTGAGCTGGCGCAGTTTGATAACGGTGAGTATCGGTACGGGAGCCTCGGCCTACACGGCGGTCCAGAATCTGAATTGCACACACTGGTGAGCCGGGCGTTTGATCACGGCAATTCGGGGTTAGAGCGTGTCTGACGGCTCTCGAATCGGGTCGTAGATCACTGTCTGGTTGGGCATGGGCTTGTCATGGTGCGACGACACGAACTGACCGACGCGCAGTGGAAGAAGATCGAGTCGTTGCTGCCGGTCAACGGCGAGCCCGATGGGCAGTGGGCCGACCACCGCACGGTGGTCAACGGAGTGCTGTTCCGGGCCCGCACCGGCGTGCCCTGGCGTGACCTACCGGAGCGGTACGGCCACTGGCAAACCGTGTACGAACGGCACCGCCGCTGGTCGGCGGACGGCACCGGGGCGGCATCCTGACCGAGCTGCAGATCGAGGCCGATGCCACCGATCCGGATGCCGCACCGGCCGCCGGGCGACTTCCCGGAAAAGGGGGCGGTGTACGGGTGGACCCGGACGGGCGGGAGGCGTTGGGCGTTCCCAGGGCGGCCTGACCAGCAAAATCCATCTTCTGGCGGACGACCGGGCCCGGCCGCTGACGTGGCGGACCTCGCCGGGTCAGCGGGGTGACAGCCCGATGTTCGTCCCGGTGCTGGCGGGCCTGCGCATCCGGCGGCGGGGGCCGGGCCGTGCCCGCACCCGTTCGGACCGCCTGCGCGGGGACAAGGCGTATTCCAGCCGGGACAACCGCTGCTACCTGCGGCGGCGCCATATCAAGGCGACCATCGCCCAGCCGGCCGACCAGCGGGCGACCCGCGGGCGGCCCGCGGGCCTTCGACACCGCCCAGTACCGCCGCCGCAACGCCGTCGAGCGGTGCGTCAACAAGTGGAAAGGATGTCGGGCGGTGGCCACCCGTTACGACAAGCGGGACTACGTCTTCAACGGCACCTTGACCGTCACAGCGATCATGATCTGGCTCCGCGATCTCGTCAAAGAGCCGTCAGACACGCTCTAGTTCTGGGCGGATCTGGCGGAGCCGGTCGGCATGGAGATGGTGCTGCCGATGAATGGACTGACGGCAACAGACGCGCGACCGAGCCGCACGGGCTGATTCCTATATCGTCCGGCTTATGAACGCCAGTCCAGCAACTGTAGTGAGTCTCGGGGCTTGGGGCGACCTTAAGGAGGGCTCAGACGGCGGGACGTCGTGCAAAGTGCGTGAGTTCGCGCTGCTGTCCGACGGTCGTGAAATTACGCTCCTGGACGACCGGGGGTGGACGACGTCGGCGCAGCTGGGCGGGATCTCGCTCACCCACGTTGTGCGCAACGTCTACAACGTGGTCTTGCCCGACGATGCCGAGGAGACGGGCGAAGAGCATGAGTGGCAGCGCTTCGAGCAACGTTTGCGCGAAGCCGGGGTCGCGGTCACCCCGGACGAACTCCGGGCGTTGCCGCACCGCGTCATCGTGAGCGTCCCCTGTGGAAGTGCCCGATGGCAAGCGGGGTGAGGTTGGATCACCCTGACTCCGCCGGAGGCTCCGATCTCACAAGAGAGCTTGGAGTCATGCCGGTTGAGGCTGAACGTACGGCGCAGATCAAGACCCGCCGCCCACGGCCCCCGGCGGACTGCCAGGCCGCCGGACGGTACCCGGTCGACACCCCAACCGTGGACTCTCGACATCACCGACCTCGACACGCAAGCAAACGCGCCCGCGTCACCTCCAAGGGCGGCGGGACTGAGCCGCCCTACCGGTGCTACCCAGGCCTTCGAGCGCACCACAGACACGATTGCTCTCTAACGTTCTAAACGGAGAAGATCGGCCCGAGCTTGTCGTTGTATACGCTTTTTTGGGGAAATAGCGTACACAACGACAAACTCGCACGGATCATGATTCGTGTGGATGGTTGCCGGCGGGAAATCCTCGCCGGCTGATCGCGCGGGCCCATGTGACCAGGCCCGGACCAGCGGGCCGGACGCTCGGGGTGCCCGGCCGCATAAGCTCGACGTTCGCATCGCCGTTCCCAACGCCCGTGCGGATGCCCGCGAACGGAGCGTAATCACGCGGACAGCACAGTCACACCGCACAAGCCGGGAGGACCCCAGGTGCCGACCACGTACCAGCAGGAGCTCACCTGCGAGCAGGACTATGTCGACACGCTGTACGGCCGGCTGGATGACCTGCGCGACCGAACCCGCGAGCAGCTGCGCGCCGTGCTGCTGGACCCCGGTACCGGCACGCCGCAGTCACGGGTCGAGCGGGACGCCTTCGCCACCGCGTACTCCGATCGGATCGGCCAGCTCGACGCGGCCGAGGGACGGCTGTGTTTCGGTGCAATGGACTTCGGTGCAATGGACTTCGGTGCAGGGGACGTCGGTGCCATGGATGGCGGCGGCACCGATTCTCGTGCGCTGGACGACGCCGGCCACCAACGCGTCTACATCGGACGTATCGGACTGTCCGACGACGAGCACGAACCCATACTGATCGACTGGCGGGCCCCGGTGGCCACCGCCTTCTACCGGGCGACCCTCGCCGACCCGCACGGGCTGTCCCGACGCCGCCACCTGCGCATCAAGGGACGGGAGGTCAGCGGGTTCACCGATGACGTCCTCGACGTCACGGGCATACCGCGAAGCTCCGTCGGCGGATCGAGCGGCGACGGGCCGTTGTTGGAAGCCCTGTCCGCACCCCGATCCGGGCGCATGCACGACATCGTCGCGACGCTGCAGGCCGAGCAGGACAGGGTGATCCGCGCCGACTCGTCCTGCGTCCTGGTGGTCGACGGCGGACCGGGCACCGGCAAGACCGCGGTGGCCCTGCACCGGGCCGCCTACCTGCTCTACACCGAGCGGGAGCGGCTCGCCCGCTCCGGCCTCCTGGTGGTAGGCCCGAGCCCGACCTTCCTGCGGTACATCGAGCAGGTGCTGCCCTCCCTCGGTGAGACGGGTGTGGTCTTCGCGACCCCGAGCCGACTGTTTCCCGGGGTCGACGCCGTCGGCGGCGAGGACGGCCGCGTCATCGCCCTCAAGGGGGATCTGCGGATGGCCAGGCTGCTGGCCGAAGCCGTGAAGGACCGCCAGGAGGTCCCGGTGCACGGGGTGGACGTCCCCTACGACGGCGCCGTGCTTCGCCTGGAGCGCCGTATCATCGAGAGCGCTCGGACTCGGGCGCGGCGCAGCCGCCGTCCTCACAACCTGGCCCGGCGGGTGTTCGTCCGCGAGACGGTCGCGGCGCTCACCAACCAGGTTGTCGCGAACCTTCCCGGTGGCTTGCTCGACGACGACGAACGCGACGAGATCGCCGCCGACCTGCGCGCCGACCGGACGGTCCGGATGGCCATCGACGCGCTGTGGCCGCGGCTGACCCCCCAGGATCTACTCGCCGACCTGTTCGCCACACCGGCCAGGCTCGCCGCCGCCGCGCCGGCCGCAAGGTTGACCAGGCATGAGCAGCACCTGCTGCACCGGGCGACCGGTGCCGCCTGGACGCCCGGTGACGTGCCCCTGCTCGACGAAGCCGCCGAGCTGCTCGGCGATCCCGACGCCGACGCCACCGACCTCGCCGACTGGGAGGCGGAACGGGAGCAGCGCGCCGAGCGGGAGTACGCACGCGAGGTCCTTGACGGGCTCGGCCTCGCCGGGCTGGCCGATGCGGAGGCGATGGCTGCGGGAATGGCGCAGCGCTGGTCCGGGTCCCGGCAGCGGCGCAGCGCCGTCGAACACGCTCGCGGCGACCGGTCCTGGACCTTCGGTCATCTCATCGTCGACGAGGCCCAGGAAGTGTCGCCGATGCTGTGGCGGCTGTTGTGGCGGCGCTGTCCGATGCGGTCGGCCACCCTCGTCGGTGACCTCGCCCAGGCGGCGAGCCCAGCCGCGGCCCGTTCGTGGGCCGAAGCGCTGACCCCGCATATCGGCGACCGGTGGCGGGTGGAACGCCTCAGCGTCAACTACCGGACCCCTGCCGAGATCATGGATGTGGCCGCTGACGTGCTCGCCGCGCAGGACCCGGCCGCGCAGCCACCGCGTTCAGTGCGCTCCACCGGACGGCATCCGGTCGCGCTGCGCGTCCGCGCCGGTGGGGGTGCCGATGGCGGTGGCGGTGGCGGTGGCGGTACAGGCACGCGCGGCGGCGACACGCTGGTGGCCGCGGCGCTGGACGCGGCCAGTCGCGCGGCCGAGGATGTCGGCGACGGCAGGGTCGCGGTGATCTGCCCAACCGATCTTGCCGAGCGGATACGCGCGGCACTCACGGCCGAGCCGACAGATGCCATTGCCGGCAGTGCCAAGGCGGTGCCCGGCACAGAGACGGTACCCGACACAGAGACGGTACCCGACACAGAGACGGTGCCCGACACAGAAACGGTGCCCGGCAATGCAGAGACAAAGGCGGGCACCGTGGACGTGCTCACCGCCACCGTCGCGGTCCTCACAGTGGCGGAGTCCAAGGGTCTGGAGTTCGACGCGATCATCCTGGTCGAGCCGAGCGCGATTGTTGCCGGCTCGCGGCGCGGGCTCGCCGACCTCTACGTTGCCATGACCAGAGCGACCCAGACGCTCACAGTGGTCCACTCGGATGAGCTGCCCACGGCCCTGCATCGCCTTAGGGCGCCCGCCGCCGCCTGACCCACCCGGACTGATCGCCGGCATTGATCACTGACATCAGCCACCGACATCGATCACCGACGGTTGACCCGCCGAGATGGACCGACATCTGTGAGCAAACACTCGCGGATAGTCGCCCATCGCGGCGTGTACCGGCGTTGTTCCACGGGAACAGACCGCACATGAGCTATGGACCAACCAGGACGCCGACCGCCAAGCGGGACGGAACCATCAGCTTGGTCTGCGGGATTGTCGGCCTTTTCTTCGTCGGGATTGCGTTCGGTATCGCGGCGATCGTCTTCGGCGCCCGCGGCAGGCGCGGTGGCGGCGGCGGGCAGGCGACCGCAGGCTTCGTCCTCGGCATCCTCGACATCGTGCTGTGGGTCATCGGCCTGGCCGCGTGGCACGCGAACGCGTACGTCTGGTACTGACGTCCGGTACTCGCGTGCGGCGCCTGGCACTCGCGTGCGGCGTCCGGTACTCGCCTCCGGCACCGACCGCTGGCAGAGACGGCCGTTCGACGACCCACCGGTCGTCACCGTGACAGGACGGGACCCTGTCACGTCAGGATACCGGCGCGGGATACTGACCTCAACGGTAGGAATGGACCAGCACCGCCGTGGCTTCATCCTCGGTGACGCCACCTGACGGACTCTGCGAGGAGGTCTCCACCAGTGCTCGACCCGAGTGAGCTGTACGAGGTCGCTGACGACCTGCCCGAGCTGGGTCGGCCCGTGCTGGTGGAGGCGCTGACCGGGGTTGTCGACGCCGGTGGGGCGGTTCGCCTCGCCGGCCAACATCTACTGAGCGCTCTGGAGCACCGGCTGGTCGTGACCTTCGATGTGGACCAGCTGCTCGACTACCGGTCCCGACGACCCGCTATGATCTTCGTTGAGGACCACTGGGAACACTACGAAGAACCCGTGCTCGGGCTGTATGCGCTGAACGACAGTGCCGGCACCGCGTTCCTGCTGCTGTGCGGTCCAGAGCCCGACCTGCAGTGGAAACGGTTCACCGCCGCGGTGCGCACCGTCATGACGCGCCTGGGCATCCAGGTGACGGTGGGCCTCAACGCGATCCCGATGGCCATCCCGCACACGCGCCCATGCGGGCTCACCGCCCACGCGACCCGACCGGGCCTGGTCACCGGGTACGAGCCATGGCTGCGACGGGTACAGGTACCGGGCAGCGCCGGCCACCTGTTGGAGTACGAGCTGGGACGCGACGGCCGCGACGCGATGGGTTTCGCCGCCCACGTCCCGCACTATCTTTCTCAGACCGACTATCCCGATGCCGCCGAGACGCTGCTCACGGCGGTGTCCAAGGCGACCGGTCTGCTCCTGCCGCTGGACGAGTTGCGCACGGCGGCAGCGGCCGTCCGCGACAACGTCAACCAGCAGCTGGAGGACGGGGGTGAAGCCGCCGCACTCGTCCAAGCGCTCGAGGAACAGTACGACGCGTTCATGCGCGGCCGCGAGAGCACGAACCTACCGGCGGCTACGACCGGGCCACTGCCCACAGCCGATGAGCTCGGTGCCGCGTTGGAACGGTTCCTGGCCGAGCAGGCCGAGCCCGGCGGCCCACCCACACCGTGATCCACCCACACCGTGATCCACCCACATCGTGATCCACGCGGAGCAGGCAGCGGTCATCACCCGCCGGTCACAGCTGGCCGGTCATGGTAGATGTCGATCTGCTCGGCGGCATTGATCGAGGACTTGGCCGGCGGCAGGAATCCGAGCCGGACGATCTGGCGTGGGGTGAACGTGTCGAGGAGCCAGTCCGTCGCGACCCGCGTCTTGTTGGTCAGGCAGGGTAGCGCCCACAGGTGGTATGCGCGGGTCGCCGCCGCGGCAGGCACCCCGGACATCGCGATTCCGAACGGATCGGCCACGGCGTCGGTCCCGCCGAGGTCGACGACGAAACCGAGGTTACGGTGCCGGTAGGGCTTCGCCGTCCCGTGACCGAGCGAGGCGGCGATGCTGCGCCCGGCGGCAACTCCCTGGCGGATGGCGTGTTGGGCGGTCTGCCCCGCCGGCTGACAGCCCTGGGTCACGTCGGGCACGGCCGCGGCGTCCCCGAGAGCGAACACCCCGGCGACATCAGGCACCTGGAAGCGGGCGTCCACCACTAGGCGACCATGCTGGGTCGGCAGGCCCAGCGTGGATATCAGCGGGCTGGGAGCCACCCCAGCGCACCAGACGAGAGTGTGGGCCGCAACGCTCTCGCCGTCGGTGAACCGGACGCTGTCGGCGCTCACCTCCGAGATGGACGTCCGCAGCCGCACCTCGACCCCCCGCTTGGCAAGGACCCGTGCCGCTCCCTTACTGAGTGCCTCGCCCAGCTCGGGCAGCACCCGCGGTGCCAGATCGAGGAGAATCCAGCGGATGTCGCGCGCGGTCAGGCGTGGGTACTGACCCACCGCCCGCCTGCTGAACTGCATCATCTGAGCCGCGAGCTCGGTCCCGGTGTACCCGGCTCCGACGACCACGAAGGTGCACCGCGCCCGGCGCACCGCCGGATCGTCGGAGGCGTCGGCGTACTCGAACTGGTGCAGCACATGATCGCGTAGGTAGACGGCTTCCGCCAGGTTCTTCAGACCGAGCGCGTGATCGGTCAAGCCCGGGATGTCGAATGTGCGCGTCACCGCCCCGGGCGTCAGTACAAGGCGGTCCCAGCCCATCGTCGCGTGGGTGCCGTCTGACTGGCGGATCGTGATCGTACGGTTCGGAAAATCGGCCCCGACCACGTGGCCGAGCGTCAGTGTGGCCCGCCGCAGCATTGCCCTGATGGACACCGCCAGATGACGCGGCTCGGCCTCGGCGGTCGCCACCTGGGGCAACAGCGACGTGTAGAGAAGATGGTCGACCGGGGACACGACGACGAGCTCAGCGGCGTCCACGGGCAGTCGCCGCTCCAGCTGCCGCAGCACGGACAAGCCCGCGAAGCCACTGCCGACCACGACGATGCGAGGGCGCGCTGCCCGCGTCCCGTCGCTTCCCGCACCGGGAGCACCGGGAGCACCGCTGCCAACCGCAGCGCTGGCACCCCGCCGGGTACGGACGTTGTCAAGCCAGGTGGGGAGCACGTTGTCGGGCACGATCTACCTCCAACACGTCAGGAGATCAAGTGGAGCAGCGTCGTCTCCCGCGAGTCGTTCCAGCTACAGCGACCGATAAACCGGAATCCCACCTCTGCGTCACCACAACCTCTACAACAGGTGAACACGGGCGACGACTACGGTTTGGCGATTGCGGTTTGGCGACGACGGTTTGGCGACGACGAGATCGAACCGTCGGCACTGACGACACCCGCAGCGCCCGACTGGCCGATTGCCCGGGCCGTCGGGGCGTCGGGGCGTCGGGCCGTCGGGCCGTCGGGGCCAGCTGCGCCTGGGCCGGTAGGCTGGTGTAGCCGTCACCGGGATGACGGTCGGTTGCAGTTGGCCCGTTCGCCGAGGTTTTGTCACCGTACGGCCACCCGGGTGCCGGTCGCTCTAAGAGGGTGTGTTGATGTCGACGCAGGAGTCCGGAGCAATGGGGCCCCGGTCCGGTTACCGCGCTGACACCGTCGCCGCCGACGTCGAGGCCGCACCGGACGGGACGGCCGTCCGTCTCGCCGGCCGGGTCGTCCTGTGGCGCCGGATGGGTGGGCTTATCTTCGGGCACCTGCAGGACCGCAGCGGCCGGCTCCAGATTTCGCTGTCCCGGGACGATCTGGGCGCGGAAGTCGTCAAGGAGTGGTCCCGGGCCGTGAAGATCGGCGACTTCGTCGGGGTCGCCGGCAGCCTTTACACCACCCGCCGTGGCGAGCGCACCGTAGCGGTATCCGAACTCACCGTCTTGAACCGGACGGTCCGCGCGTTGCCGGACAAGTGGCAGGGCATCTCCAACGTGGAGGCCCGGTACCGTCGCCGTTACCTCGACCTGCTGGTCAACGCCGACTCCCGGGGCCGGTTCCAGACCCGGGCGAAAATCATCCGGCGGATCCGTCGGTTCCTCGACGACAACGACTTTCTCGAAGTCGAGACCCCGGTCCTGCAGGAGGCGGCGTCCGGTGCGGCGGCCCGGCCGTTCGTCACCCGGCACAACGCGCTCGGCGAGGACTTCTACCTGCGGATCTCGCCGGAAACCTACCTCAAGCGCGTCGTCGTCGGTTCCCTGGACCGGGTCTACGAGCTGGGCCGCAACTTCCGCAACGAAGGCATGGACTCCTCGCACCTGCAGGAGTTCACGATGCTGGAGTGGTACGCGGCCTACTGGGACTACCGCGACAACATGGCATTCGTCCGGGCGCTCATCCTCGCCGTACTCGACGAGGTCTTCGGTACCCGCACGGTCACCTACGACGGGGTGAAACTGGACTTCGGTGCCGACTGGCCGGAACTGGACTACCGGACCGAGGTCGCCCGGCGAACCGGCATCGACCTCACCGTCGTGCGCGACCTGCCGACCCTGCGGGAACGGGTCGCCGGGCTCGGGTTGGAGGTTGACGGAGCCGCCTCCTACGCCGGCCTGGTCGATCTGCTCTACAAGAAGACCGTACGGCCAGACCTCGTCCAGCCCTGTTTCCTGGTGCATCACCCGGCGGAGCTCGTCCCGCTCGCCCGACGCAGCGACAGCGACCCGACCAGGCTCGACATGTTCCAGGTCGTCGTCAACGGCTGGGAGATCGTCAAGGCGTACTCGGAGCTGGTCGACCCGGCCGAGCAGCGGGAACGGCTAGAGGAACAGACCCGGCTGCGTGAGGCCGGCGACGACGAGACGATGATGATGGAAGAGGACTTCATCGAGGCGATGGAATACGGCATGCCACCGATGTCCGGCCTCGGTCTTGGTATCGACCGGTTCGTCGCCCTGCTCACCGACGCGCCCACCCTGCGGGAAGTCGTCCTCTTCCCGACCATGCGCGGCGCCCGCAAAGGCCAGACCAGCCCCGACGACCACGCCTGACCGAGCCCCGGGCCACCCCGGCGGCCAGCTGACGCCCCGGTCGAGCGTCGACCCAAATCTAAGCCTTGAGAAAGCCGAAATTCTGGCCTACGATGGCGACGTGCAAACACTACCGATCTCGAAGGTCAAGGACAGGCTGAACGAGCTGGTCGACGCAACCTCGATCACTCGCGAGCAGGTGACGATCACTAAGAACGGCTCACCTGCCGCCGTGTTGATCGGCGTCGATGAGTGGGAGTCGATCCAGGAGACCTTGTACTGGCTGTCACAGCCGGGCATCCGTGAATCCCTGACCGAGGCCGACTCCGACGCGATCGCCGGACGGGTCTTCGACGAGACACAGATCCGCGGCGAGTTCGGCGTGCCCAAACGCGATCGGTAAGTCGCCCGCAGTGAGCTACGAAGTGATCTTTACTGCCACCGCACGGCGAGATCTCCAGCGTGTCCCGCCGCGCATCGTGCCAGCGATCGTCGAATTCGTCTTCGGTGACCTCGCGGCGGCACCGCAGCGGGTCGGCAAGCCCCTGGAACGCGAACTTTCCGGTTCGTTCAGCGCTCGCCGCGGACCTTACCGGGTCCTGTACCGGATCGACGAGGACGCGAAGCTCGTGACGCTGCTGCGGATCGCACATCGAGCCGACGTGTACCGGCCCGGCAACGCCTAGCCGCTCCCGGCCGAGGGATGCGCATCTGTGCCACCTATCGCCAACTCCCAGTGTGGGTGCCGCTTGGCGCAAGCCGGGAGACAGGGTCACGTCTCGTGGCAGGACCGACCCTTACGGTACGTCCGCCGGGGTGTCCAGTTATATCAACCTCGCCTACCGTGTCAGGCGTTCCATCCATCCGCGAGCCGCTCGCAGACCGCGTGATCAGGTGACTTTCAGATGATGAATCTTGTCTTCCGGTGCGGCGGGGTGGCACGCAAGCCTGTGGCACAACCGGCCCGGCTCCGTGTTGAGCGCGTCGTCTCCGCGGGTCCGGGCCGGCGTCCAACCGATGACGGGACGGGACGGTGGGGACGGGCGGATACCCGTGCTCCACGGGGTGGTGCGGTTCGAGCCGGGGGACGAACGGGCTGTCCCGCGTCTCTTTGGGTGGGCATGGAAGGGCCGCTGGGCATCGTTGACGGTGGGCATGTGCGATTGGTGATCGTGGAGTGAGTGCCTGGTTGGTGCGCGACTCGAACAACCGTTCCGGCGGTGTGATGCCGTTCTCGAAGGAGGAGTGGCGGGCGTTCCTCGACGGCGCCAAGGACGGCGAGTTCGGCATCTGAGCCGTCCCCACCAGACTCCGAGCCCCTGCCGCACCCTCCTCCACCGCGGCAGGGGCCCGGCGCATGCAAGGAGAGCGGGGTCGCCACGTACCGTATCGTCCAGACCTCACATCGTCCGGGCGATCACCGGTTTACCCTTGAATCCGTAGCGGAACAGACGCGGAAGGCGCATACAATGGCGTGGAACAAGCGGGGTAGCACCGGTGGCGGCGCAAGCACCGGCCGGGACGGCGTCAAACGCGGCGGTAAGGACGCCACGGCCGGTAGAAACGTCCGTGATGTCGAGTTCGCGGATTGCCCCACTTGTAACGGTGCCGGCAAGGTCGTCTTTGACAGGTCCGAGCAGGACGAAGACGGCGGCTTCAGCGGCACCCAGGCAAGAGACTGCGGAACATGCGACGGAACGGGACGGGTCGCCAAGTGAGCGACGATGATTCGGTTCGCATGCTGGAACTTGTCGCCTGCAACAAATGCCGGCGGCAACGGGGCGCCCAGTTCCACGCAACCGGCAGCGTCGAGCCGGTCCCCGAAGAAGGGGTCTGCCCGCACGGCAAGCCGCTTCGGACGGTGTGGGCGCCGGGCTACGGGCCGGGCGCGGAGCCGCCGGCCAATCCGGGATGGGACACCCGGCCGCCGGTGTAGGGATCGTCACCGAGTAGCCGGAGGATGCAACTCTGGGATGGCCGAAGGCCACGCTCGCCATCACCAACACGTCGAGCAAGCCGAGCAAGCCGAGCACGTACAGCGTTACCGTCTCGTTCCAGAGCGCGGACGGTGCGACGCAGTACGGCGAAGGTGCCGCGTTCGTCAACTCGCTGGCGCCAGGCCAGAAGACCGTGCAGGCAGCGCAGGGTACAGACGACATCCCTGCCCGCTCGAAGATTGTTTGCAAGGTCACCAGCGCGAAACGCACCGAAGCCTTCTGATCAAGCGCAATGCTGGCGTGATCCACTCCGGATCACGCCAGCCGCTGTTCGCCGTTCGCTGTTATTGCCTCAATCAGGCAACGTGAGATCGCTGATACCGACACGGGTGAGGGACTTCGCCCATGGACCCGGGACCGCGGCCAACGCGTCGATCTGGTCCCAGTGCCGCATGACCATCGTCAAGATTTCCCGCATGTTCATGTTCCCTGCCTGAGTGAGGAATAAGCCCTTGACCGAGTGGAGGCGTAGCAGGCGCTTCTCCATCAGGCGATAGCGGATACGTCTGTCACGGGTGATCAGGAGAAGGCCTGCGGCTCCAATGATCGGAAGCCAGACATCATCAAGATCGCCTCGCTGGATACAGGTGTCACAATGACCTGGGAAGACGACGTCGCCGCGTACCGCGGCGAGATTCTTCCCAAGCGGCAAGGTATTCTCGTCGATGAAGAATCGCGGCGTGACCGGGATCTCCCTGTCGCTCAGGCTGCCGTCTCCTGCCCATTGATCCGGCTCTCGTAGCGGATCGCGGCTTCGACATCGGCGACGGAGATGTCGAAGCCATCGGCGATGTCGGCGATCGAGTCCCCTCCTGCGAACAGGTCGTAGAGGTTCTCGGTGCGTATGCCGTGAACGACGGGTGCGCCGAAGTTGCGCAGGGGGTCGATGAGAACCGGGCTGGACTTGTCGTCCGGATAGATCCGGAGGACTTCCTTGTCCTCAGGGGCAAACTCGACCTTTTCCACGAATGCGGCCGCGCCTGGCGCGAGGATGAGCTGGCCGTTTCGGACAACGACCATTGCAAGCTCGCGGTCAATACCGATCTCATCCTGGATCTCACGGACGAGCTCTCTGTTCGCGACGTATAGCTTGGCGTGGGCAAGCGGGTAAGGAGCACCGAGACGCTCCCGAAGGATCTGCACGACAGGGCGAAGATGCTGCAGGGAAACCCTGTGGCGTATCCGGTACTCACGGAGATAGCCAGCTTCGACGAACTCTCCCCAGGTGACAGCATCTTCGCCTGTCCGCTCCGGGCGGATGACCGGCTCATAGTCCACGCCACCGCGGGAGTAACCATCGATCCATCCGCGGAGCCGCGCCGATCGCACGCCGAGGATACGAGCCGCCTCGCTCATCGAGTAGACCTCGCGGTCCAAGACGGTGATCCCCATGCCTGCATCATGCCGCATCATTGCCGTGACATGACGCACGTCCCAGGGTTTGGGCCGAAATCGCTCACACCGAGGCTGCTGGGAGAACCTTCTTGGTCCTCGATGCGCCGGTGCCCGCCTCCCGGACGGGAGCCGTGCCCTTGCGTATCAGCTCGGGCCGTAGATCGGTCCGGGTGGGTCAAGGTCGGGGGACTCGCCCGGCTGGGCGTCCGGGCCGTGGCCGTCGGCCCATACCGTCCGGCAGTTCTCGCAGCGGACTCCTGGCCGTGGACCCTTGAGTGGGTCGTGCGGGACGCGGCGTCGCGCGGGCGGGGCACGCACCTTGATCCACGCCCCTATTGCCGGGCGCTCTTTGGGAACGATGTGAATCCAGTGTTGTGGCAGGAGCATCAGATCCACATCGTTAAGAGCCTGTTGTGAATCTCCTGTCCGGGCGGTCTGGCGTGCCAGCGTGGCGGTCAATCCGCAGACATGTCGTAGAGCAGGACGTGGCGGTCGGCGGGCAGGATTACGACATAGACCTCAGTCGGCCGCTCCTGTTGATCGAAAGTCGTTCGGAGCAGCCGACCCACGGGGACACCGGGCGCCAAGCGCAGCTGCGTCGACTCCTCCGTGGTAGGCATGCGCCACGTGATCTCATCCTCGTATCGGGTGGGGGTGTGGCCGAGGTCTTCGAGTACCTGATCGGTCCCCTCAACAACATCAGCCGGATTCATGATCTTGCTTCCCTCGACAATGTCGAGAGGGTAGTAGCTGTCACCGAGTTGCAGGGGTTCGGCATCGGCGTACATCACACGTTGGCGCACTCCAACTGCCTGGCCGGGCTGTAGAGCGAGATGGGCGGCGATCTCATCGTCTGCCGGAATGACCGTCGTCGTGCTGATCTGCTTCGGTGTCTTGCCTTGGGCTTCGATCTGTTGGGCAAAGGTGTCGCGGCGGCGGTCGGCTTCGAGCCGCTTGCGTCGAGACCCCGTGAGCGATGCGTAGTACTTCATCGCAGGCTCGGCACGGACGAAGCTGCCACGTCCCCGTTGCGAGGTGATGAGCCCCTCGTTGCGCAGCAAGCCCAGCGCCAGTCGGACCGTGTTGCGGCTGGCGGAGTGGCGTTCCGCCAGCTCGGCTTCGGTTGGGACCCGGGCGCCAGGTTCCAACGTTCCAGTGTTGATCTCGTCACGGAGCAGTGCGGCAAGCTGGTGGTACAGCGGTCGCGGATCTGCCGGATTGAGGCTCACGTCGGTCCCTTCACCTGTGCAGTTGTACCTACAGGCTAACAACCCTTGACGCCACCACCGTCCGCCCTGTATTATTACCATTGTTGGTACAACCCAACAACACTCAACTGCGCAGAAAGTGACTCTGCCGGACGAGGTGGGGTTCGCCGAAGCCTTCGGCGACGTGGACGTCACCCTTGTCTTCCGGCCGGTCGCTGAGCTGGACCCGCCATGGGAACCGGACGAAGCTGCCGGAGGAAAGCGAGCACCGTGAGCCGGCTCGCGGGCGCGGCAGGGATCGAACCTGCGACCACTCGCTTGTAAGGC
>NZ_CAUVXL010000099.1:3431-5988 GCF_963555915.1 Protofrankia sp. Cas4 | reverse complement strand
ACGGACCGACCCCTGCCTCACCAGCCCCAGCCCAGGTCGCGGATTCCGCCGGGATACGCAGTGGTCCGCCGACGTCCGTGGCTGTTGCTACACCGGTTGCTACAGCAGATCGAGAGCCAACCTCTTCGCCACGATCCACGCTACGAGCTTGGGAAACCTGCGCGGTTACCGTTGCTGACCTGGTCCAAAGCACTCCCGCCCAGGTCAGCAACGGTCCAGCTCTCGCCAGAGACCACAGATCGGACCACATGCTGACCGTTGCTACGGACACGCCATCCCGGTGACCTCGGCGGTGCCGTGCCGGTTGCCCGCCGGAGCCCGCGCTCTCGGGTCCATTCGGGCGTGGAGGCATCGCTTCGTCGGTGGCCGTCAGGCAGCTGATTACACGACGGGCTGTATGCCATTGCCCTACAGAAGGTGCTGTCTCGCGGTACCTGCCGACGATTCGGGTCCGTGGCGGACGACTTCACGGGGGTTCTACGTCTCTGATGGGCGGTGAGGGGTCGGGTCCCGAGGTGGGCAACCGAACCCCGATCCTCTACGATGGGGATCATGGCTCTGACCTGCGGCGTTGCACTACCGCCGGACCGCTGCAGAACGGGCCTCAGATCAACCCCGGAAACCGCCTGTGACCTGCGAGTTTATCTTCGGGTCAGTGATCATCCCTGGAGGGATTGAAACATGGCGACATCGCTCCGGAGGCAAGCGACAACTGGTGTCAGTGATCATCCCTGGAGGGATTGAAACATGCCCTCAGGGCTCATCAACCGCGCGAGGCGCCGTGTCAGTGATCATCCCTGGAGGGATTGAAACAGCGGCGCCGTGCCGGCGAGCGGCTCAGGGGGCACGGTCAGTGATCATCCCTGGAGGGATTGAAACCCCTACGTGGTGAGTCCCGCAAACCAGTTGATGTTGGTCAGTGATCATCCCTGGAGGGATTGAAACTTCGCAACCGCCGCGGCACCGGTACCGCCGGTGGCGTCAGTGATCATCCCTGGAGGGATTGAAACCTTCCTACACTCGTCCCTGTTACGTCGATTGTAAGTCAGTGATCATCCCTGGAGGGATTGAAACTTACTGGCGAGGTAATTCGACAATGCGTCCGCGAGTCAGTGATCATCCCTGGAGGGATTGAAACTGATGACCCTGGCTGCAGGCACCCGCACGATGCCCTGTCAGTGATCATCCCTGGAGGGATTGAAACCACAGCTCAGGGTATGCAGGGCATTCACTGTTCGGGTCAGTGATCATCCCTGGAGGGATTGAAACCCATTTGTATCTGACGTGTACGGGTACGACGTCCGCGGTCAGTGATCATCCCTGGAGGGATTGAAACGTGCAGGTGTCGGTACAGGAGCGGGCTCAGGCGCGGGTCAGTGATCATCCCTGGAGGGATTGAAACCCGTACACCGCGATCCGTCCGACGGAAAAGGGCTGGTGTCAGTGATCATCCCTGGAGGGATTGAAACCCCTGGCCTACATCAAATACGCCGGCGAGGCGGCCGGTCAGTGATCATCCCTGGAGGGATTGAAACATCATGAGACCGCCAGCGTGGATGCTGGCGGTAATCGTCAGTGATCATCCCTGGAGGGATTGAAACCCGAGCACTGCCGCTCCGCCGTCTTTGTTGATAGTGTCAGTGATCATCCCTGGAGGGATTGAAACCGGGCATTGCTGGGGCTGTTGGTTTTTGGTGGTGTCAGTGATCATCCCTGGAGGGATTGAAACCGCCCACCGACCCGCGTGCGCGAGCTGCGTCATCGCGTCAGTGATCATCCCTGGAGGGATTGAAACATACTCGGCTAGCACAGCCTCCAAGCTGATGGCGTTGTCAGTGATCATCCCTGGAGGGATTGAAACTCGGTGAGGTCGACGAGCACGCGGGTACGGTCATCGTGTCAGTGATCATCCCTGGAGGGATTGAAACGCGCGCCAGCGACAGGAGGCGACATGGACGAGGCGACGTCAGTGATCATCCCTGGAGGGATTGAAACCTGCGACCGAGGTTAGTACCATGTACTCATCCCCGGTCAGTGATCATCCCTGGAGGGATTGAAACCCCATAGAGTCGTGGGCGTCAGTCTGGCGAACACCGGTCAGTGATCATCCCTGGAGGGATTGAAACTGCCGAATCGCTCGCGCTTCTTCGATCTCAGCGCTGGTGGTCAGTGATCATCCCTGGAGGGATTGAAACGCGACCGTAGCGATCTTGCCGGCCCGTTCCGCCGCCAGTCAGTGATCATCCCTGGAGGGATTGAAACATCTCAGTCATGCTTATATTCGACCTCGATCCAAAACGTCAGTGATCATCCCTGGAGGGATTGAAACTCTATTGAAAACCTCTTTCCGCTTCCGTTCATGTCAGTGATCATCCCTGGAGGGATTGAAACATAAGGGCGCGGGGGGCAAGATCCAGCGTGACCGCGTCAGTGATCATCCCTGGAGGGATTGAAACCTGTAAGCAACCTGAGGCTGTCTCCCGGCTGCCCGCTGGCGTGCCCCCTGCTCGTTTTTCGTATGCCGTTGGCGTGCCCGGTGCTGGTCTCCGGTGGTCGC
>NZ_CAUVXL010000099.1:0-2987 GCF_963555915.1 Protofrankia sp. Cas4 | reverse complement strand
TCAGCGACGCACCCGGCGAGCATGGCGCGCCAGCGCCACGCGCAGCCGTCGCGCGGCGCGGCCCGCGCCGCGCCGCGCCCTTGATCTAAAACCGAGGAATTCGGCAGTGTGCCGGACATATGCCCGGTGATGCCTGAGTGGTCGAACGTGAAGACCTGCTTACGCCGATCGTGTGGTCATGCCTCGGCGGGCACGGTCGATCAGAGCGTCTGTGCGGGCTGCCCGGTTGGGAAGCCGGTCAAGAACGGTTTGGGTCTGGTCGATGGCATCTTGCAGCGCGGGGACATCACGGGCGGGGAACGGCTCGGGAATGTGGCTGAGCGGCGCGGCAACTATGCCGTTGGCGCCGGCGGTGAGGCTGGCGGCGATGTGCCGAGCTGTGCCGTCCCACAGAGTGAACGTCAGGCCGGTGGCTACTCGAAGTGTCGCGAGATCCTCCGTGCTGACCTTGGACACCTTCGCGCCGCGGGGAAGACAGCCGCTGGCGATGGCGACGCGGGCCAGTTCCGGGCTGAGCGTGTGGCCGCTGAATTCGGGATGGCTGAACACATAGCTCGGCTGCGGCAACTCAGCGAGGAAACGGCGGGCCTGATCGATCGTGTGCAGGTCTCGCAGGACGACCATGGGTGTGATCCCGCGGCGCTCGGCCTCGGTGACGTCCGCCGGTGACCAGCAACAGGCGGTGATCCGCTCTGGGTTGATCACAGCCGTCCAGATGTCGATGGTGGCGGCTCGTTCGGCGGTGGTCGCGGTATGTCCGTTGGTGGTGGTGCCGGACAGGATGAACAGGTCAGCCCAGGTGGCGGCGGCGCGCCGGGCGTACCGTTCGGTATCAGCGGTGCTGATGCTCCCGTCGGTCGTGCGGAACGTGAGCGCGGGTATGACCAGCTGGACAGTCACGCGATCGGGTCCCGAAGCGGTGGGGCGCCGGCGGACTCGCCGGTCAGTACCTGGTGGATCAGATGGGCGGTCGCGGGCGGTGTCCGCCAGTCGGTGCGCAAGACCATGCTGAACGTGTCGGGTTCGGCTGTGGCTAGGTCCGCCTGCGTCTCGTCCCAGACCCGAAGTCGTTCGTCGAGATCGCTGCTGCCGCGTTCGCGGAGACGGGCACGGGTGACCTCGCGCGGGCACCACAGTAGGACGGTCAGCCATCGTGCGGGGTAGCCGGTCCGGAGGGCGCGGATACCGGCGACCTGGCCCAGGTGCACGACCGGGACCTGTCCGACGGTGATGATCTCGTCGAGTCGTGGGCTGTCGATGGCGTAGATGTTGCCGTACCGCTCGTTCGTGTAGACGATCAGATGCCGGTTGTGGAGCTGCGCGAGATGCCCGGCGGAGGTCCGCCGGTAGCCGGCATTCCTCCCGTTCCCGGCCTTCAACCGATCGAAATGGACATACCGGCCGTCCATGGCGGCCAACGCAGCGGTGACGGTGTCCTTCCCTGCCGCCGGTGGTCCGTACAGCACGATGGCGTCAGGAGGCGTCGCGGACACGGCTCGCGAGCTGTCGGGCCTGGTCGGCAAGGTTGGTCTTGGCGTGCCGGCCGTTGTCGACTACGAAGTGGGTGCATGCGGGACGTTGATCCAGATTGACGCTGGCTACGTACTCGTCCCAGTAGGACAGCTTCCACGAGTCGCGGGCGGCGTCGCGGGTTTCCAGGTAGTCCCGCATCGAGTCGACGTCACAGCGCATCCACACGACCGCGATCTCAACGCCGCGCGTGCCGCAACGGCTCTTCAGCCGACGTAGCCACGATTCACTGACCACTTCCTGAAGGAACGGGGCGGTGACGACGGTAGAGATCCCAAGCTGGATGTTGTCGAAAACCGCGTCGAACAGGCAGCGATACTCCAGCGGTCGGACCTTGTCCTGATAGGTCGCGGTGTGCCGGTCGTTGGGGTCGGCGTCCAGCGCCAACAACAGACTTTCGGTCAGGGGCCGGCTGAGGGTGTCCTTGTCGACCAGCGTCCAGCCGGTGATCTCGCTGATGAACCGGGCGAACTCGGTCTTGCCCGATCCCGCGAAGCCGGCGACCAGGACCAGGACGGGTGCGCCTTCCCGGGGACGGCCGGAACTCCACGCAGACAGGATCCGCTTCTTCAGCTCGCATGGGGGAAGGACGATCGGCGCGTCGCTGTCGTCGGTGGGTGTCTCGACGGTCGCCAACAGACGGTTAATCGTGTCGGTGACCTCGTCGTGCCGGGGGTCGACCGGCGGGGCGTCGGTGGGAACACCGATCGCGTCACGCAGATGCGCCGGGACCCGGAGGGGATCACGGCCACGGGGACGGGCGGCGTCCGGTGCGATCTCCCACATGCGGGCGGCGAGTCCGAGCATGGCACCGGGTATGCGCAGGCCGTCGGCGATACGTTCGATGACGTCGAGGTCTTCGACCTGGGCTTTCCCGGTGACGATGCGGCTGATACGCGGCTGGCTGAACCCCTCGACGGACGCGGCGATCCGATCCTGACCAACATGATCATATTTGCGGATCAGGAGGAAGATCGCGGTGAAATCCCGCGCGGTGCACGCGGCGCGCATCTCCTCGCGGGCGAGTAGCGCGGCGGAGACGGTGTAGGGCGTGTGGTGCGCAAGGGTTTCGGGCATCATCCGTGGGCCTTCTCCCGGTGCCCGGAGGCGGTCGACGGTCACATGGGCGGAACAAGCCCGATGAGCGTAACGCGCACAAGCGGTTGCAGGGCGCCGGACCGGGCGGGTAGGCGCTCCACCGGCGGCTGTCGAGCGCTCGTCTACCGCCACAACCACTCTCATCGCATACCGACAGTCAATGTCGTTGCGGCATTCCGTTACCGACTGCTGGTCGGTGACGCTGTCCCGCAAGCCGGCCCCGTCCCGTGTTGAGTCCCATTGCTCCGCGGGGCCGGGTCGGCATCCAACCGACAGCGTGGACGGGATGGTGTGGCCAGTGACGGCAAGCGGCGGATACGTGGGTGACGACGGGGCCGGGGATGGCCGGTTGGCCGTCC
>NZ_CAUVXL010000098.1:0-27728 GCF_963555915.1 Protofrankia sp. Cas4 | reverse complement strand
GATGTAGATTTTGTGTCGCCAGAACAGCACAACAATCACATCGTTGGACTCCCGCAGCCAGGGGAAGAGCTTGTCCCGCACCAGCACGAACATCTCGTCGGTGCTGCCCAGGGCCTTGAAACGCGACCAGCGAGTTGCCGGCTGACCTGCCGGCAACGTTCGCCGAGTTCACCGACTCCTGAGTCGTATCCACGCGGTCGGCGTCTACAACGGCCAACTCGCCCCGCGTCACCGGGCCAGCCGGCTCCGGAACTACCAGATGCGCAGAACGTGTGTTCGGCTCGGTGGATGATGTTGCCGGCCGGGCGCTCACTGGGCGTCGTCCCTGATCAGGACCCGGGTGGCGACCGGCCGGATGGTGATCTCAGGACCTTCGATAAAGATCGAACGGTTCTTGTTCTGGTGCGTTAGGTCCACATTCGATCATGAATGTAACCTGCGGTGATCTGTGCGGCCAGCCAGCCTCCGCCCCAACGAGGCATTGGTCTCAGTAACCGGCCGCACCGAGCTCAACATAGAGGGCTACCTTCTTTGACGGGGCGAGTCCGTATTCTCCAACGGACCGCGTTCGCGGGCCCGGGAGGCCCGGGAGAGACTCAGCTTGCCAGCATCTGCTCGAGTCGCAGCGGGTCGGTAACGTAGACCGTGCCGGCGTGGGCGGATGTGTCGTCGGGCCAGACCACCGTCTCACCGGCCGCAATGCCGGCTACAATGCGCCCGGCGACAATCTCGGGGGCGGCCTTGTCCGCTTCGATACCGGCGAGCATGTCGGTGTCGATCCCACCCGGGTAGGCGCCGATGACCTCAATACCCCGGCCGCGCAACTCCGCGCGCAGCGCCTGCGTGATCGAGTGTGCGGCGGCCTTCGACGCACAGTACCCGGCCATCGGTAGGACCGGGGCAAGCGCGATCAAGGTCAGCACGTTGGCGACTGCAGCGGGTGCATTCGCCGCCAGTACAGGGACGAACGCCCGGGTGACCCGCAGGGTGCCGACGTAGTTCGTGGTCATGTCACGGCCAAACAGGTCGAGGTCGCCGTCCAGGGCGCCGCCGAAGCCGAGCACACCCGCGTTGTTGACCAGAAGGGTGACGTCGGTGGCCGCCTTGGCGGCGGCATCCACACTGGCCTGATCGGTGATGTCCAGGGCCAGGGTGCGCACCCGCGGGTCAGAGCACACCTGCGGGTCGATGGTGTGGGGGTTACGGGCGGTGGCGTAGACCCGGCTCGCTCCGGCGCCAAGCAGTTCGGTCACCAGGCGGGCGCCAAGCCCGCGGTTGGCGCCAGTGACAAGGGCGGTGCTGCCTGCAATGTTCATCGGTTGCTCTCCTGCCGGGGATGTGGGCGACAGATCAACCGTATGGAGCGTGACGATGGCCAGTCGATGACGATCGGTCTCGATTCTTTGTCTATCCGTCTCATCGAGATCAGCCCCGCACACGGATCGCTAGGCTCCGAGTGTGGATCTGCTGGCCGAAGTGCTGGCCGTTGCCGGCGTGCGGGGCACGGTCGCGGCGACCGTATACGCGGGCGACCCGTGGGGGCTGCACCTGTTCGCGATACCCGGAGCGGCGTTCCATGCGATCACCGCCGGGACGGCTTGGCTACGGGTGCCCGACCGGCCCTCCGTGCAGCTCATGCCCGGCGACGTGGTCCTGCTGCCCACGGGGACCGCGCACGGTCTGTCGGGCGACCGCACCGGACCCCTCGAACCCTTCGACCACGCCGCCGCCCACCGGGCGCGGGTTGCCGGCGGCCGGCTCGACATCGGCACCCAGCCGGCGCGGACACGGATACTGTGCGCCTCCTACCGGCACGACCCCGCTGTCACCACACCCCTGCTTACCCTGCTCCCCGACGTAGTGCACATACCGGCAGGCTCGGACAACGCACCGCTCGACGACACCGTCCGGCTCCTGTCGAGCGAGTTGACGCACCCGCAACTCGCCGCAGCCACGGTGCTCAACCGACTCGTCGACGTGCTACTCATCCACCTCCTGCGGGCCTGGCTCCAGGCCGAACCCCCGCCCCCTTCCGTGTCGTGGCTACGTGCCCTGAGCGACCCTGTGATCGCGGCTGCCCTCACGGCGATGCACACCGACCCAGCCCACGCCTGGACCATCGCCTCCCTCGCCGACCACGTCGCTGTGTCCCGCGCGACGCTGGCCCGCCGGTTCCCCGTCCTCGTCGGTGACACCCCCGCCGCCTATCTCACCCGCTGGCGAATGGACCTGGCCGCGCGCCGGCTACGCGACACCGACGACCCGATCGACGTCATCGCCCGCGCCGTTGGCTACACCTCCGAGTACGCCTTCTCCCGGGCCTTCTCCCGGGCCCGTTCCCAACCCCCAGGCCGCTACCGCGTCCATAGCCGCATCGCCGCGGCCAACACCTTGCGATCGGTGTAGAGGGCATACCGCAGCCCCGCCCGGATCAAGTGGACGGTGCAGGTCTGCACGGTGGTCAGCCCGCTGAGCGTCGGGTGCTTGGTGGGCGAGGGGAGAATTACGCCCGCAGGACCGTGACCGTGCGGCCGGTCTGGGTGGTGGCAATATCGAACTGGGTGCGTTCGCTGAGGTCGGGGGCGTCGGGGCGGCGGTCAAAGATGATCAAGATGCCGGTGTCGAGGCCGAGGCGGTCGAGGTAGCGGTCGAGCTGAGTCAGGCCTTGGCGCAGCGGGTCGGCCTTGCCGGGATGCCAGACCTTGAGCTCGAGGGCTTCCCGCTGCCAGTGGCGTTTGCCGTTCTCGTTTGGGTAGGGCCAGCGGATGAGCAGATCGATCCGCCCCCGGCCGACGCCGTACTCCCGTTCCACGTAGCCACCGCCGTTGACGACGCGTTGGAGGAATCCCATGAGGACGAGCTGTGGGGCGACCTCGTGGTAGTGCTCCGTCGAGGTCAGTACGTCGCCGTGCTCGATCCAGAATTCGGCGAATTCCCGCAGCAGCAGCGCGACGTCGAAACGGCCGTCTGGCAGCACGAAGCTGCGGGGGTCGGCGACGACATTGGCCTCGACCTGGGTGGTCAGGACTCGGACGACGACCTCTCGGTAGATGGGGTTGGCGATCCGGACCGGGTCCTTCGGGGCGACCAGGCCGAGGTCGCGGGCGTAGGCGAGGTCGTCGTCGTAGGGGTCGAGCTGCACCAGGTCGCCGGCCAGCAAGGGCAGCACGATCCGGCGGACTCGCGGCTCGGCCAGCCGGGCGGCCAGCGAGTCCAGGTGCGTCGCTCGCGCCAGGATCAGGCGCTCCTTCGCCTGTTCCAGGTGGTCGACCGTGATCGGCGTCGAGACCGACACCGCCATCTTCACGACGATTTCCCGGGCCAGCGCGTTGACCAGCCATGGCTGGCCTGCGGTCAGCTCGAACGCTCGGGCCACCGCCGCTGGCGTGAACTCCTGCCCGGTGTCGGCGGTGTGCTGCCCGTACAGCTCGGCGACTTCCTCCGCCGTGAAGTCCCCCAGCCGCAGCGACTCCAGCTTGATGTTGAACGGGCTCGACGTCCCCAACCGTGACGGGTCGCCTCCGGATGCCGCTCCGGGGTCCCGCGGAATCGCGAAGCGATTTCGGGGGTGGCAGTCACGGACGTCCCGCAGGCCACACAGCGCGACCGAGGTGGGAAAGCCGATCGGGCGGTCGCGATAGCCGTCCCGGAGTTGGCTGAGGACGCTGATCAGACTCTGCCCGCTCAGCGCATCGATCTCGTCGAAGAACAGCACCAACGGCCGGGGGCAGACCTGCGCCCATACCGACAGACCCGCCGCGAGCAGCGTGCCTTCCGACGCCTCCGGCCACGGCGGCGGGCGCAGGTCCGCGGGCAGCACCGTGCTGGCCGCGGCGCGGATCCGGGAAAGAATGTCGCGAGTCGCCGCACCGTAGTTGTCACGGGCGGCCCGCCCCGCCTCGCAGGAGAACAACAGCGCGGCGTACCGGCCTTTGGCCGTCAGTTCCTCGGCGAGCGCGGTCAGCGTCGTCGTCTTCCCTGTCTGCCGTGGCGCGTGCACGACGAAGTACCCTTCCTGCTCCACCAGGTCGGGAACCTCCGGCAAGCGTGACACTGCCGGAATCATGTAGTCGACCCCAGGCCGGCACGGACCAGCCGTCTGGAACCGGCGAGCCATCGATCGTCACACTCCATCCGCCAGGCGGCACGGATCACGCTGCGCCCCCAACCCTACGCACCCACCACCACCGATCGGCGATCTCTCCGACCGCGACGCACCCACTCCCACAACAACTAGTGATCTCGCGGAGGGGCACGTGCGCCCGGTGCCCTGGATGTGGGAATGGCGGAACCGGCGCTGGGCGCAGCGCGATCCATCCCTCCTGCGCCGTCATTTGGCCGAGCGGTAGGTCGCCGGGCTGTGGTGGCTGGACAATCGGGTCGTCGGCCCACGTTGTCGGAGACGGCCGCCACGCCCACCTGGTCTTCTTCCGGACGCGTCTCACCCGGCGCGGCAGGCGCGGGCGTAGCGCGACGGGGGCAGACCGACGATCGCGGAGAACTCCCGCGTGAGGTGTGCCTGGTCGCTGTAGCCGAGTTCGGCGGCGAGGTCGGCCCAGTCGACGTCAGCGCCGCGAGCGCGTTCGGCGGCCTCGTAAAAGCGGTAGCGGCGGATCGTCGCCTTCGGACCTATTCCGACGTGGTCAGCGAAGCGGCGTTGGAGCTGGCGGGGAGTCAGAGCACACAGTGCGGCCAGGGCATCGACCCGGACGAAGGTCGGATCAGCCGCGACCTTTTCGACCAGGGCGCTCGTCGCCTCGGACTCCCACACCTGCGACGGCATCTGCGAGTCCAGGAAGCGGTCGGCGGCCGCGGCCATCCCGACTGGATCCGCCGCGGCGGTCACCTCGTGTGCCAGTAAGGCCACGGCGTCCGCGCCGAACACGTCGGCGAACGGCAGCGTCCGGTCTCGCAGCTTCGCCATCGAACCGCCCGCGAAGGGCCGGAACCCGGCTGGCCGGAACATGATCCCGAGTGCCCGGCCGGCGCCGGACAGCGTCCGGGCACCGATGCGGGTGGTCACGCCGTGCACGGTGAACGCGCCGTCGGCGAGTACCGCGTTGACGACGGGATGGGCGAAGACGCGCTGGGTGAACGGGTCCTGCCCGGTGAGGTCCCAGGTGGCGACCCAGTAGCGGTCGACGAAGCGGGCGACCTGCGCCGAGGGCGGATACCGGTCGAGGCGGAACCGGGTGAGCCCCACGTCGGGTGCGATGATCCCCCGAGCGTCGCGTTCCACCGCCCGCACCATCGGTTGCACCTCGCCCACGCTAGACATCCACGGCCCTCGGCGGTACAGCGGGCTTCGGCGGTACAGCGGGCTTCGGCGGTACAGCGGGCTTCGGCGCTACCGCGTCGCGTTTGTTCAAGACTCGCGGACATGCGCTCGGGAACGCTGGAGCCGCGTGCCGGGAACACGCCGTTACCGAGGGATGAGAGGACACCATGAGCGACATCGCTGACCGGTACCGCCGCCTGGCCGGCGCCTTCACCGAGACGGTCGCTGCCGTACCCGCCGACCGCTGGGAGAGCCCGTCGCCGTGCGAAGGGTGGACGGCGCGCGACGTCGTCCGGCACGTGGTCGACACCCACGGTATGTTCCTCGGCCTCGTCGGCCGCGAGTTGGGCGACATCGCGTCGGTCGACGACGACCCCCTCGCCGCGTGGCGTGCGGCGCGGGACGCCATCCAGGCCGACCTCGACGATCCGGCGCGTGCCGGCGCCACCTTCCAGGGCTGGCGCGGCCCGAGCACCTTCGCCGAGGCGATCGACCGCTTCATCTGCTTCGACCAGGTGGTCCACCGGTGGGACCTCGCTCGCGCGACCGGCCTCGACGAACGGATGGACCCGGCCGAGGTGCGGCTGGCGTTCGAGCTGGTGCCGTACTTCGGCGACGACCTGCGTAGACCCGACGTGTGCGGCCCCGCCCTCCAACCGCCACCCGGCGCGGACGAGCAGACACGCCTGCTCGCCGTGCTCGGCCGCCGTGCCTAACGAGCACACGGACCGGTGCCGGTGGAAATCAGCCGGAACGACGGATCTGCGCGCCGCACGAGAACCGGATGGCGCCGCGCCCATCGGAGTTACGCAGCTCGCCCTCGGCGACGACGAACTGTCGGCCCCGGTAGGCGACCGTGGCTGCGGCGGTGACGGGTTCGCCGCCTGCGGGCACACCTCGCAGGTAGTTGACGGCGAGGTCGAGCGGCACCAGCCGTTCGCCGGGCACCAACACGGTGGCCTGGGCGTCGGCGGCGACGATATGCGCGATCAGCCCGAGCACACCACCGTGGACGGCACCGAAACTGTTGGCCACCTGCAGGCCCGGCCGCAGGGTCAGCTCGGACTCTCCGCGTCTGCGGGTACGACTGACCACGCCGAGCAGTGCCGACAGCGCGCCGGCGAGAGGCGGAGCGGCAGCCGGCGGATTGGCCCCGGACACGATTGCCGACGAGGTCGGATCCGCTGCCGACGGTGAGTGCGTGCTGTCCATCTGTGCCGAGGCAGGAGACGAGGCAGGGGTCGAGGCCAGACTGCGCTGGGGATTGATCGCGCGCAGTGAGGTGACCGCGACCAGCTCACCGGCGGCGTCGACCAACTCCCCGCGGGCCAGCCCGCTGTCGTCGCCGGCGAAGTCGGCCTGGCCGTCGGCGGTCAGCCAGCCCGGGGCAACCGGCAGCGGCCGGACAACCTCCAGCCTCAGTTGGGCAGTAAGCATGGGGGGTCCACCGGGGCCGGCCACAGCGACGGCGGTGCCGCACGCGGCGTCCGCGATCACGGCGAGGGCGCCCGCGAGCAGCCGGCCGTCCGTCCCCAGCAGCGGCGGCGCAACGGCCAGGCGGACGACCGCCCGCCCGCCGCCGACCTCGACGATCCGCACGCCAAAGGTCTCATACGCCGGCACAGGCCGGCCCTCGTACCCCAGCCCGGCACGGTAGCCGTCCAGGTCAGCGCTCTGCATGCGCCCAGGTTTCCACACTCCTCCCCCAATTCGCCATCTTCGTTAAATGATCGCATCGTAACTGTCGTGCGCCTCCCGCTGGCCGTGGACCGGCCGCTAGGATGAGCAGCCACAGATCGCTCGGTGGTGAGGTCTCATGCGTGAGCTGCTGGCGGATCTGCTCGGATGGTGGGAGTCGGAAACGCCGTTCGCCCTGGCCACCGTCGTGACGACCAGCGCGTCCGCGCCCCGGCCTCCCGGTGCCGCGATGGCCGTCGACACCGCTGGCGAGGCGCTCGGAAGCGTCTCGGGCGGCTGCGTCGAAGGGGCGGTGTACGACACGGCGCAACGGGTGCTTGCCACCGGCGAACCGGTCCTGGAGACCTTTGGCTTCGGTGCCGACGATGCGTTCGCAGCCGGCCTGACCTGCGGTGGCACGATCAGCGTCTTCGTACAGCGAATCGATCACGTGACTGCGCCGGACCTTCCGGCCGTCGCGTCGGCATCGGCGGCAGCGGAGCCGGTCGCGGTGGCGACCGTGATCGCCGGACCGGCACGGGTGGGGGCGCGACGCACGGTATGGCAGGACCGCGCGGCCGGCACGACCGGCACCGAGGGCCTCGACGTGACGGTCACCGACGACGCGCGGGGCATGCTCGCGCAAGGGCAGTCCGGCCAGCGCCACTACGGGCCGGCGGGCGAACGGTGCGGTGACGCCGTCACCGTCTTCGTCCAAGCCATCGTGCCTCCCCCGCGGATGCTCCTCTTCGGCGCGATCGACTTCGCCCACGCGGTCACCCGGATCGGGGTCTTCCTCGGCTACCACGTCACCGTCTGCGACGCCCGTGGCGTGTTCGCCACCCGGAAACGGTTCCCCGAAGCACACGAGGTGGTGGTCGAGTGGCCGCACCGTTATCTCATCCGCACCGCGGTGGACCCGTCGACGGTGATCTGCGTACTCACCCACGACCCGAAGTTCGACGTGCCGCTGTTGGAGGTGGCAGTGCGCACGCCAGCCGGGTACATCGGAGCGATGGGGAGCCGGCGTACCCACGCGGATCGGCTGGCCCGGCTGCGCAAAGCCGGTCTGACCGAGGAGGATCTCGCTCGCATCCGTGCACCGATCGGCCTTGACCTGGGCGCGCGCACCCCCGAAGAGACCGCCGTGTCGATCGCCGCCGAGATCATTCAGAATCGTCGGCGGAGTAGCGGCCGGCCGCTGTCGACCACAACAGGTCCCATCCACAGGTGAAGTAGTCGACACCGGCGTCGTCGATCGCGGCGGCGACCACTTCACTGCCGTACCGGGCTCGCGCGCCGGCGCACACGGCGGCGGATTCGTACCGGTCGTGCGGTCAGCGGGGAGGAACCAGTTGGACGGCGTACCTCAGGGGGTGTGCATTCCGGGGATGCCGCCCTTCCAGGGCGCGAACCGCTCCGGCATGGGGACCAGCCCGGGATAGGGGTCGCCGACCATCGGCGCCCCCAGCATGGCACCCCAGCCATGATGTCCCGGCTGCACCTGGTAGTAGCCGTTGCCGGCGTTGGTACCGCCGTCAACCAGGAGGTTGAGCCCGGTGATGTAGCTGGAGGCGTCTGAGGCGAGGAACAGCAACGGCCCGATGAGCTCCTCGGCCCGGCCGACACGTCGCATCGGGGTCCGGCTGGCGACGTACTCCGCTACGCCCAAACCCTCGAGGCCGGGCGCCGTCATCGGGGTCACGATGAACCCCGGCGAGATGGCGTTGACCCGGACGCCCCGGTCGGCCCACTCGCAGCCAAGTTGGTAGGTCAGGTTGAGCAGAGCGCCCTTGGCGGCGGTGTAGCCGATGACGCTGAGCTCGTTGGCCCCACTGGCGAGGATCGAGCAGATATTGATGATCGAGCCGGACCCTGCCGCCAGCATGTGCCGGCCGGCGTCCCTGGCAAGCAGGTAGGCGCCGACCATGTCGACGTCGACGATACGACGGAAGGTTTCCAGGTCGAAGTTCTCCGCAGGCAGGCCCCGAAGATCGGAGATCCCGGCGTTGTTCACCAGAACGTCGATGCGGCCGTAGCTCTCGATCGCCCTGGATACAATCCGCGCCACGTCCTCCTCCTTCGAGACGTCTGCGACCACGGCGGTGGCCTTGACGCCCTTGTGCGTGCAAGCGTCGGCAACCGCTTGGAGGAGTTCGCCGCTGCGGGCGGCGAGGACAAGGTCGGCGCCCGCATCAGCGAGGGCCAGAGCCATGACTTCGCCGAGGCCATAGCTGGCCCCGGTCAGCACGACGACTTTGCCCCGGATGTCAAAAAGGCTGGACATGGATTCCTTCTGTTCTCTTCGGTGCCAGGTTTCCAACAAAGCGGGCGACGACGGGATCGAGGTCCCGCCATGGCGCGAGATGCAACGCCGTGAAACGGCCCTACCCGGCGAACCGGCGAACGAGGCTGCCGTCAGCCATCGCCGCAGCCCGGTCGCGGGCGACATCGATCCAGCCGGGATGGGTGATGATCCAGAACCGCTCGGACCGCACGGCGTCGACGACCATGGCCGCGACCGCGGTCGGGGCAATGCCCTGCTCACCAAGGAGGCGGGTGGAGCTGGCCGCGAACCGCTCCGCGACAGCGCCGGTTGATTCGGGGACGTTCGCGGGCCGGTTCCGCTCGGCGCGGACGATATTGGTGTTGACAGCGCCGGGGCAGAGCACGCTCGCGTTCACACCCGTCCCCTCACATTCGACGCGCAGGGTCTCGGTGATCGCGACTACGCCGAACTTGGCGACGTTGTACGGGCCGATGCCGGGGTTGGCCTGGAGTCCGGCGGTCGAGGCGGTGTTGATCACATGGCCACGCCGCTGGCGCTTCATGAGCGGCACGAAGGCGCGGATGCCATAGATGACACTCCAGAGGTCCACGTCGACCACCCACCGCCATGTCGCGAGCGGGATGTCCTCGATCAGTCCGGCGGCGACGACGCCTGCATTGTTGTGCAGGACATCGACAGTGCCGTAGTGATCGACAGCCTGGTCGCGAAGACGGGAGACGGACTCGGCGGATGAGACATCGGTGACGACGCCCAGGACATCATGCCCGTCACCGCGCAGTTCGGTTACAGCGTCATCGAGGGCGGCGGCCTCGATGTCTGCCAGCACGACGCGCATGCCCTCCTGCGCGAACGCCGAAGCGACGGCTCGGCCGATGCCGCTGGCCGCACCGGTTACGACAGCGACTCCTCCGCTGAGCTGCTCCATCGTGTTGTCCTCCCATATTCGCGGCGGGTACGGGTTGGCTCGCCTGGACGCGTGTCAACGGATCGCGCTCAGTGATCGGCCGCTGGATCGCTGCGCGGCAGGACCAGCGCCTGGCAGTCCGCAACAACACTGTCCCAGTCCAGGTAGAGACGGACGCTGTGGGCGGCGCCGTCGGCGTCGAGCGTGGCAACCAGCGTCCCCCTGGTCTGTGTCGTGGCATTGTCGAGAGTGAACAGCACCGCGACGACAGCCCCGTCCCCGATGACCCGGCTCACCTCGATCCGACATCGGGAGAGGACCGCGGAGAACCGCTCGACGACGTCCAGGACTGGCCCGCGTCCGCTGATCTCGGTATGACCGACGTGAGTGGCGACCGGGTCAGCGCAAAGGTAGCGGCTGGCGGCCGCGGCGGGGTCAGCGCTGAATGCGGCTACCGCCTCACTGACCAGACGGTGATACCAGTCTGTGCCGCCACGCCATCGGCGGTCGTCGGGTGGAACGGTTCCCCGGCTGGCCGTCGAGTCAGCGCGGCGGTGGGCCCAGTCGAACCACCCGACCTCGTCGACGACCTGACGGACTGCCTGTCCGGCGGCCGGCTCGCCGACCCGCCACCACAGGGCTGCCTGGGCGTACTCGCCGGTCGTCGGGCTCACCACGGTTGTCTCCAGGAACGCCTCCGGCGGATCCACGAGGACGCGGACGAGCTCGTGGCGGTGCTCGGGGACCATCGTGGCGAGCCGATCCTCGAGCCGGTGGAGCATGTCGATGCCGTCGACCACGGTGGTCCCCGCCATCGACACCATGTGGATCGACGGGGCGTAGGTCTCGTCGGCCATCTGGTGCGGATCGACCGCCCACAAGTCGGCGAAGCGGATCGCCAGACTCAGGATCTCGGCCCGCTCCCGCCCAGGGTCCGCCCGTTCGCCGGGGATCGGCGCCGTTGCGCCGCTCATGTGCCCGCCTCGACGGCACGGGCCTGTCCAGCAGGCAGGAGCGAAGCGCCAACAGGTGCGAACTGGTCCAGCGTTGCATCGAGCAGTGCCCGCTGTTCGATGTCCAGCATCAGTGAGCCAAACCCCATCGGGGCCACCTCCAGCGGTCCGAGACGTCGAATAGCCATCCGCACCTCCTCAGAAATTTCCCGGCAGCGACGGGAGCGCGGTGAAGCTCCCGTCCGGCAGCCCGCCCCGGTAGGTGGCGGTGAAGCGGCGCTCGGCGAACAGCCAGGCACCCTCCTGCCGGGTGTAACGGTCCTGGTAGCAGCCGATCACCAAACCGTTGACCCCGTCACGGCGGCCCACCTCGAACACCGTCCATGAACCCACAGCGCCGTCGCCCTCCTCGCGGGCGCGACCGTGGCCCACCATCTGCAGCACCGACTCGAAGCTCGCCATGGCCGCCCGCCAGAACGCCACCACCTCGTCGCGGCCACGCAGCAGGCGGTCCGGACCGAGCTGCCACGTGCACTCCTCCGCCCACGTTTCCTCCCAGGCGGCGGCGTCGTTCGCATTGACGGCATCGGAGTAGCGGGCGACGACGTCGGCGATCGCGATGCGATCCGCGGCATCCATGCTGGTCCCCTTCCTCACGACCGGGAGGTCGACGGCCACTACTGTCGACAGCCACTACTGTCAGTGGCCACTACTGTCGGTAACCAGCCAATAGATGATCATCATCCGTCACCAGTCCGGGACGGCACAAGTCCGGCGACGTCCTCGGTGCGGATCGGCGTGGGCTCTGCGACCTCGGGCAGAGGATCGTCGCTGCGCCCGAGGGCGCGGCTCTGGCCCAGCCGCTGGCGGTACGTGGCGAAGGAGACGGCGCCGACCAGGGCTACCCCGTTGAACATTTCGGCGAGCCACTGCACCCCGGTGATGAGCTGCAGGCCCTTCACGCCGACCGCCAACACGTAGATGGCCAGCATCGTGCCCCACAGGTTGAAGCGACCCGGCTTGATCTGGGTCGAGCCGAGGAAGACTGCGGCGAAGGCGGGCAGGAGCAGGCCGACGCCGAAGGTGAGTGATGGGCCTGTCTGCGACCCATAGAACACGCCGGCGATGCCGCACACCGTGGCCGAGGCAATCATGGAGAACCACGTGTAGCGCCCCACGCTCACGCCGGCCAGGCGCGCCGCCTCCGGATTGCCGCCGCTGGCGTAGAGGTACCGGCCGGCGGGAGTGTGGTCCAGTGCCCACCACACGATCAGGGCCAGGACGAGCAGGTACAGGACGATGATCTGGAACCCTGCCACGCTGAGCCGAGTGAGGTTCATCCACGACGTCGTCGTCGGCGGAGTGGGCTGGCTCTGCCCGGACACGATGTCCTGCACGGCGGTGATGATGCTTCCCATGCCGAGCGTGGCGATGAAGGAGTTGACCCGGAGGCGGACGATGACGAAGCCATTGATGACGCCGATCACCACGCAGGCAGCGATGGCAACGGCGATGGCCGGCCACATGCTCCACCCTTGGTCTGTCTGCAGCCACACACAGATGATGGTGGAGAAGTTGATCGTGGCTCCGACCGAGAGGTCGTAGGAACCTGCCGTGAGCGGGATGAGGACGGCGATCGCGAGCATTGCCGTGACGGCCTGCTGCGAGGCGACGGACTGGACCGTGGCAGCCGTCAAAAACAGGTGCGGCGTCCAGATCCCGAACACAATGACGAACAGGGCCAGCAGGTACAGCCCGCTGAAGCTGTTGAAGCCGAGGTTGATCCTCGGCACGGTAACCCGCGAACTCATAAGCTGACGACCTCCTGCTCGCCGAGGCACGCGTGGGAGATGTTGGCAGTGGTGACGGACGACCGGTGAAGCTCGGCGACGACCCGACCGGTGCGCAGCACCAGCACCCGGTGACAAAGGGCGACCAGTTCCTCAAGGTCGGAGGAGCTGACGAGGATAGTGGACCCGCCGGCGGCGGCGGCCAGGAGCTGGCGGTGCAGCTCGCCCTTGGCGCCTACGTCCACGCCCTGGGTCGGCTCGTCAAGCATGAATACCTTGGGGTGGAGCCGCAGCCACTTGGCGAACAGCACCTTCTGCTGGTTGCCTCCGCTGAAGTTGGCCAGCGGTCGCTCCGTCGCCCCCGCGGGACGCACGCTCAGCCGCTCGAACCATTGGCGGGCCTCGGCTCGCTCTTCCCCGCGCCGCAGCAACAGGCCGCGCCAGAACTGCCGCAGGTCGGAAATGCTCAGGTTCTCCCGGGCCGACAGGTCCATCATCGCCCCGCTGACCTTGCGGTCGGGCGGCAGGTAGGCCAGGCCGGCGGCGATAGCAGCCCGCGGGTCGTATGGCGGCAGCGGGCGGCCGCTCGCCTCGACGATCCCGGCCAGGCGGGGCAGGGCGCCGAAGACCGTGCCCAGCAGGCTCTCGCGTCCCGACCCGGTGATCCCGGCGAAGCCGATAATCTCGCCCGGCCGGGCGTCGAAGGTCACGCCCCGCACCCCCGAGCCCCGCAGGCCCCGCACGCTGAGGGCGGGGACGACGCCGTCGGTGCCGCGCGGCTCGGGGGTGGGCAGCTCACCCAGCTCGTCACCCACCAGCAGAGTGATGAGCCGCCGCTTGTCAAGCGACGACACGGGCACCGTTGTGACCAGGTGGCCGTCGCGGAGGACGGTGACGTTGTCGGCGACCTGGAAGATCTCGTCCAGCCGGTGGCTGACGTAGAGCACGGCTACGCCGTGCGCCGCGACCCGGCGCACCATGTCGAGCAGCTGGTGCACCTCGTTCTCCGGAAGCGTCGCCGTCGGCTCGTCGAGGACGAGCAGCTTGACCTGGTGGTCGTCCTCACCCTCCAGCGCCCGGGCCACGGCGACGCCCGTGCGCTGGGCGAGCGACAGCGCGGCGACCGGTGTGCGGGGGTCGACCTGGACGCCGACGCGGCGAAGCAGCGCCGTCGCCCGCCGCCGCGTGTCCGCTTCCCTGATCGTCCCGAACCTGCACGCGAACCCGCTGTTCAGGTACAGATTGTCGACCACGGACAGCTGCAGGACGAGCCCGAGGTCCTGGTGCACGAAGCGACAGCCCATCTCGTGAGCCGCATGGGCGGACCCGAAGGGCAGTGGCAACCCGTCGATCTCGACCTCGCCGCCGGGGTCAGGGCGATGGTAACCGGCGAGGATCTTGATGACCGTCGACTTGCCCGAGCCGTTCTCGCCCACGAGGGCGTGCACCTCACCGGGCTCGATGTCCAGATCGAAGCCCGAGAGGGCGACCGTCCCCGCGAAGGACTTGGTGAGGCCGCGAACCCGAAGGACGGGGCGAGGCGTCGTCGCCCCGCCCTCGTCCGGCGCCAGGCTCAGGCTCCCACGTGCCAAAGCTTCTCCATCTGTGCTGCGTAGTCTGCGGGCTCGTCGTAGGACTCGGACACGGCGAAGTTCTCGCCCTTAACGAACAACTGGAGAGGCAGCAAGCCCTCGCTGGCAGGGATGGGCGTGCCCTCCAGGTGGCGCAGGACGGCGTCCACCATGGCCCACGCGCTGTAGTTGAGGGCTACGCCCGTGAAGGCCGTCACCGTCCCGGCCTTGATGTCGGTCTCGTTGGTGACGTCGGCCCCCCCGCCAATGATTTTGACGTTCAGATGCGCCGCTGCGAGCGCCGCGGGGAGGCCGTCCACCCACGGCCCGTTGTCGGTGACCAGCCAGGTGACCTCCGGGTGGCGCTGCAGTGCTGAGACGATAGCCGCCGTCGAGCCGCCGCTGGTCACCTCACTGATGGTGCCCGTGAGCTGCGTGACCGAGCAGCCGGGACAGGACGCCTGCACCTTGGCCCGGAATGCCTGGTCGAAGGAGCCGAGGATTGGGAAGTCCGGCACCTGGAACTGAAGGATCTTGCCCTTCCCGTCAGAGTTGACGATGAAGTAGTCGGCCAGCACCTCGGCGGTGGTCTGCACGCTCTGTTCGTCGTCGATGTTGGCGATGATGGTGCTGGTGATCGCCTGTGGCCCGACATGGCCGACCACGATAGGCACGCCGGCCTTCTCGTAGGCAGGCACCTCCGACTGCCACGCGATCCCGGGGATGCCCGTCAGTCCCACAGCGACCGGGTTGTATTGCAGCGCCTGTTCCATACCCGCGATGAGCGTCGCCGGATTTGCCGACTTGTACGGGATCACCTTCAGGTCCCAGCCGATCGCGGCTGTCGCGGCGGCAAACGCCTTGGACAACTGCGTGCACTGCGCGACGTCGCACTGCAGGAACACGAAGGTCTTGCCCTTGGCCGGAGCCTGCTTGAGCGGCGTGGAGATCGGGATGGTGGTGGGTGCCTGCTTGTACTTGGCCACGACCGCGGACAGCGCAGCTAAGTCGGTTGCGCCGCTCGGCGTGCTGGTGCCGGAGCTGGCGGTCGTGCCGCTGCCCGTTGAAGCCGACTCGGTACCGCCGCAGGCCGCCAGGAACGTGGCGGCGGCGAGGACCAAGGTGCCAGCGGTAATCGCCCGTGGCCACGTGGATTTTTTCAGCATGACGATGGAGGCTCCCATCTAAGGTAACAGCACGGCGCCAGCCGGCTGGCCAGGATATGATTGATCAGTCAGTTGCTGGTGCGCTGACTGCTGTCGAGAATGAAGATGAGGTGCCGGTGCGTCGAGGTCGCCGGTCAGTCGCGGACGGTCTCGCCAGCTACCGGGAAAAGGAACGCCGTGGCATTCCAGGTGACGCCGGCAGCAAGCAGCGCGGCCGCGCTGTCCGCGCCGCCCACAACCTCGCCCGCGATGACCGCGACCGCAGGCCCGCCGTCGAACTCGTTGAGCGAGCCCCTGGCCATTCCGTCGTCGCGGCCGTCGATCGCGAGCTGGCCGCCCTCATGCGGCAAGGCGCGAGCGATGTCTCGCATCGCGCCGGTCTCCCAGGCGACCCTGCACCCGAGCACTGCCATGTGCGCCTCCGTCGTCGGCAATCAGGCGTCAGTGTGACGCAGGCTACACAAGTAATCAACCAGTCAATTTAAACTCGTGATCGAAGCGCCCTGTCCGGCCCGGCTCGGAAGCCTGTCCTTGACTGGCGGCCGATGCTGGTAACATACTGACTGGTTACATTGCGAGAGGCTGAAGGCGCCGGCTGCCGGGCCAGGGGCTGTCCCGCCGCCAACGTGCCGCTTGTCAGCCGGACGAGGCGGCTCCGGGTCGCGCTGTTCGTCGTCCCGGCTGGGCGTGGTCGAAGTCCGGCAGAATCGTACTGTCGTCAGCGGGGCTCGGCGACCGACAGGAAGAGGGCTTGAAGGTTGCCAAGGTCCAAGGCGCCGAGACTGGGACGGCCGCCGGCATCCAACGCAGCTGAGACCCGCCAGCGGATCATCACGACGGCCGCGGAGATGTTCGCCATAAACGGCTACGGGAGGACGACCAACAAGGACGTGGCCGTGCGGGCGGGCATCACCACGGGTGCGCTCTACTACTACTTCGACTCCAAACTGGCCATGTACCTGACCGTGTACTGGGAGCTGGCGGCGCTGGTCAACGAGCGCCTCAACAGCGCGATGCACCAGGAGAGCACCTTCGCCGGCAAGTTCCGGGCCGTTATGGAGGCCGTGTACCAGATGAATCGCGAGGATCCTTCTATTGCGCGGTTCCTCGGTACGGTGCGCGTCGACCGCATGCGCCATGAGGAACTGCGGTCGGCCATCCCGCACAGCCCAGGAGAGGGCGCCAACCTCGTAGCGCCGATGGTCGACGCCGGAATCGAGTTCGGCGAGATCGACCCGGAACGCCGCGAGGTCATCGAGGCGGTGATGCGCACCATCTTCGTGGGCCTGACCGACGTCTCCGCGCAGATGGCGGATCCGCAGTACCACCGGCGGGCCATCGACGGGCTCGAGGCCCTCTTCGCCGGGGACCTCGTGCGCCATCCGCGCCGGGCGGCGCCTCGCCGGGCCGGGTGAGCGCGCCACCTCGGCCCGGCGGCGTCAGGACGCAGGCGGGGATTCCACCCGATTGCTGGTGTACCGGGGTCCGCCGATCCAGACGCACAGCTGAGGGTCCGCATCGCGGAGTTCTCCGCCGACCCAGCGGCCGTCGACGCTGAAGTGGCCGACCCGGCCGTCCTTGGTGGTTACCCGCACCAGGCCGCCGTCGGGCTCATAGAGAGCGCCCGTGAACGGGTGGTGGAGGCCTTCGCTCACCTGCTCCTCACTCCCCGATCCACTCGGTCAAGGTGCGGTGCAACCAGCGGACCTTGGACTCCTGATATTCACTCAGCAGCACGCCAGACCGAAGTGTGGTCTCCAGCCCGAGCTGGACGTTGGCCATGTTGAACGTGTCCTGGTCGAACACCTTACCGAGCGATGAGAGCCTCGGCTCGGCGCTCCATGGCTCGTCCGCGGCGAGCCAGCGCACGGGCGACGGAGGCGGACGCTGTCCGCGAAAGGGTGACAGCAGCAGCACCTCCATGATGCAGCTGCGGTGGTCGTCGCCGTTGGGCCGGAAGCGGTAGACGATGCGGTTGAAAGCCCCCCAGGGATGGAAGTTGGGGAACACCGTGTAGTCAATGCTGTCCATCATCTCGGCGTCCGACATGCGGTCGACCTGGTCACCGGCGAGCGGGCGCCACCGCGTCCGGGCCAGCTCGGCGGCGACCGCCCGCATGCGCTCACCTGGCCGCAGCGTGATCGGGCTGGTCTCCCCGTCGCGGACGTCGAGCATCGAGCGCAGCATCTCCTCCTCGCTCGGGACCCAGGTGAGATGCGGGCTGGTAACACCGCCGGGGGTGATGGCCCGGGCGAAGTTGTCCCAGACGTCGACCTGTGTGAGCAGGTCGCCCTGCCAGGGGAGGATCTGCGGATGGGTGCCCGCGACGTGGTAGGCCTCGCAGAAGGCTTCCTGGGCGACCTTCCAGTTGGCCTGGATGACCTTGGCCACGTGCACCTCGACGTAGGCCGAGCCCAGGTCCCAGTCAGCGAAGTGGGCGATGATCCCGCCGAGGAACTCCTCCAGCGGTCCGGCGCCGGGGTCGGGGTTGAGGAACACGAATCCCGCCCAGCTATCCACCCGGACCTGCGGGAGGGTGAGGTCACGGTCCGGCAGCTGGGGGAAGTCCCAGCCGGCCGGCACGTCGGCGAGGTTCCCGTCGAGTCGCCAGGCGAAGCCGTGGAAGGGGCAGCGCACAAGGCCGTCGCAGTGGCCGTCGTAATCCCTCAGTCGCCTACCACGGTGCAGGCACGCGTTGACGTAGCCCCGGATGGTGCCGTCCGCCTGACGGACCAGCAGGTACGAGCGGCCGGCAATGTCGTACACGACGACGTCGCCGGGCTCGGGGAGGTGCTCCTCCCGACAGGCGAACTGCCACACCCTGGACCACAGCCGCTCTTTCTCACGTTCGTGATAGGCCCGCGAGGTGTAGCGCCGGACGGGGATGTCCTCGGTGCCGAGGCAGGGGTTGTGCTGCAGGCGGAGGACGGCGGGCACCTCATGGGTGTCCTCGTCGAGGAGGCGCTGGTATGGGCCCGACAGCGCCGCCACCTTCTGCTCGGCTTGCGCGAGGGCCTTCACGACAGGTCCTCGATCAAGGCGGTGGGAGTCCCGAGCGCGCTGCGGGCTGCCGCATCCGCGCCGGCGTGGAAGATACGGAAACAGGACAGAACCCACTGGATGAGCACGACTCGTGGGACGCGATCGTCTCGGTCCTGCGGATGCAGCAGCTCGACGGTGTCAGCAATCAGGATCACAGCTCCCCTCTATGCACTTCTGTGCGCTCCCCAATACTAATTGATCGAGCGATTGTTTACTAGGAAAGGCTGCGCCTCGGCGGTCGCGGCTCGGGCGGCGCGCTGACCGCGACATGTTTGCGGGCTGGCTACGGTGCCGTTTCTGCGGCACCGTAGGCAGCCCGCAAGTCACGTTTGTTGAGTTTGCCCATCGCGGTGCGCGGCAGGTCGGGCACGAACCTCACCGCACGTGGGCACTTGTAATGAGTCAGCCGGTCCCGGCACCAGGCGACGATGTCCTCGCCCGCGAGCGCGGGATCCCTGGGCACCACGAGCGCCAGCAGCGCCTCGCCAAGATCGGGAGCGGGCACGCCGATGACCGCCACGTCCTGCACGCCCGGGTGCGCCGCCAGCACTGCTTCGGCCTCAGCCGGGTAGATGTTGACCCCGCCAGACACCACGAGGTCAGACGCCCGGTCGGTCAGGTAGAGGTACCCGTCCGCGTCGAGAAGACCGATCTCGCCCATGACGAAGTACCCGTCGCCGACGAAGCTGGCCGCCGTCTTGTCCGGGTCATGCAGGTACCGCGGACCGCCGTCGCGCCCGTTGCGCACGCACACCAGGCCCTCGGCGCCAATCGGAGACTCCTGGCCGTATCCGTCTCGGATACTGACCTCGAACGGCGGCACCGCCCGGCCGACCGAACCTGGATGCGCGAGCCAGTCCGTCGAATCGATCGTCGTGACGGTACCGATCTCGGTAGAGCCGTAGGCTTCCACGACAACCGGGCCCATCCACTCGATCATCGCGCGCTTGACATCGGCAGGACATGGCGCTCCGGTGTGCGCGATCTGGCGCATGCTGCTGACATCGTGTCGGGTGCGCAGGTCGGCGGGCAGCGCCAGTAGCCGGGAGAAATGCGTCGGCACCATGGTCGAACTCGCGATCCGGTACCGGTCGATGGCCCCCAGCGCCGCGGCCGCGTCAAACCGCGGCAGCACAACCGTCGGCGTGCCCCCCGCCAGGCAGCGCAGCCCGTGCAGCGGCCCGGTGTGGTGCAATGGCCCCGCGACCAGGTGCGGCCCGAGCTGAGCGACCGCGCTGGCGGCGATGTTCGCCACGTGCTCGGCAACGGTCGCGCCGCCGGCAAACATCGCAAGAGCCTGTTCAGCCGCTTTGGGCACTCCGGAGGTACCGGAGGTGTACATGAGCGCCCGCCGTGGCGGCAGGTCGGCAGACGGCTCGTGCCGCGGGGCGGCGGCGGCGAACTCGGCAAGCGAGTCGACTACTACCGCTGCGGGGGCACCGGCCTGCCTGGCCACGGCCGCGGACTCCGGGCTGGCGAGGATCAGCCTGGCCGCGCTGTCGCGCAGGACGTGACCAGCCTCAGCCGGGCGGAGCTGCCAGTTCACCGGCACCGCCGACGCGCCGGCGTAGATCACGGCCAGGTGCGCGATCGCCGTCTGCGCGCTGTTCTGCGCAAGGATCGCGACCCGCCGGTCCGGGCCGAGGTCCGCGCCGAGCAGCGCGTGGACTACGCGGTTCAGCCAGTCGTTGAGTTCGGCCCAGGTCAGGTTCTCAGTGCCATCCGTTAGCGCCCAGCCGGCCGGATCCGCGCCAGCGCGATCGGCTATCCCTGCGACCATGCCGTCAGGTCCCGGCGAGGCGGGCGACGACCGGCGCGAAGTCTTCGAGCACCCGGGCGCCGACGGTGACATAGCTGATGCCGTAGCGTTCCCGCCGGGCCACGAGCCGCTCGCATATCTCGTCCACCGACCCTGCGAGGACGTGCGGGTGGTCGGCTAGCGTCTCGGGGGGCAGACCGAGCGCGCCCGACAGGTGCGCCTGCGCCTTCGGGGGGTCGACCCCGACCATGGTGAAATACGCGGCGATCTCAAGTTCCAGCCGCTCGAACCGGTCACCGGCACCCTCCCGGACCCAGCCGATCTTGCGATCGGTGGCGTCCGCCGTCGAGCTTCCGACGCCGTCCGAGCCGATGCGGCCTGAGCGGTTGTCGAAGTTCAGGCTGACGATGTCGGCCCGCCTTCCCGCCAGCCGCAGGATGCGCTCGCCACCCCCGCCGACCATGAAGGGCGGGCGCGGTGTCTGCACCGGGGCCGGCACGCCCTGGTAGCCACTCACCTGCACGTGCGTACCCGCCACGGCGATCTGCTCGCCGCCGAAGTGGGCCTCGAGCAGGTCTATGACCTCCTCAAGGCGCTGCAGGCGGACGCCGGGCCGGTCCCAGCGGATGCCCATGGCCCGGTACTCCGCCTCGATCCAGCCCGCGCCGAGCCCGATCTCCAAGCGCCCGCCGGACAGGAAGTCGAGGGTGGCCAGCTCCTTGGCCAGCACCGCAGGCAGGTGATAGTCGATGCAGAGCACCCGGCAGCCGATCCGGATGGTATCGGTCGCCGCGGCGGCAACGGCCATGGCGGGGATGGCAGCGAGATCCTGGACCGGGTGGCGGGTCTCCGCCTCCAGGGGGCCCGGCCCGAAGTAGTGATCGGCGAGGTGGAAAGTGGAATAGCCGAGCTGCTCGGCCTCGCGGGCGAGGGAGCGCCACTGCTCAGCGGACGTCGCCTGGTACGCCTGCAGGCCGAACCTGAAGGGTTTTACTCGACTCACATGGCCCCCGCATCGGTCCCTGAGTGTGCCGGCATCCTCCCACCGCCAGTGGGTCTGGTCAATTACTAATCGATTGACTAATATGTTTCTCGGGCCGCGGGCAGCCCGTTGCGCCCGCAGAGGCGAACTGGCTGCTGGCCGGGCCTGAGCGCAGAACACTTCGGTGCCGGGCTACGCCGACAGGCGCGTGCTCGCCGCCAGGAGCCCAACGCCGCGGATCCAGCCACGGCAGACGACCCGATGGAAGGCCGGACATGACTGAGATAGCCATCCCGACGTGCATCGCCGACATCACCCCGGCGTGGCTCACGGCCGCGCTCGGCACCACGCCAGCTCATGTGGTCGACGTCCGCAAGGAGCGGATCGGTGTCGGCATCGGGCTCATGGCGGACGAGTGGCGGGTTACCCTCACCTACGACCAGCCCCTGCCGAACCAGTTAGCGTCGGTAGTGGTGAAGCTGGCCGCCTCGGCCGAGGAGAACCGGGCCATCGCGCACGAACGCAACCTCTACGAATCCGAGGTGCGCTTCTACCGGGAACTGGCGGCCCAGACCAGGACGCGAGTGCCCCGATGCTTCCACGCCCGCAAGGCCCGCGACGGCGCCGACTTCGTCATCGTCATGGAGGATCTGAGCGCCCTGGGGATGGTCGATCAGCTCGACGGCCTGAGCCTGGTGCAGGCGGAGCAGGCCGTGACTGCCCTTGCTGACCTCCACGCCTCCTGGTGGGGGAAGGTGTCGACGCCGGAACTCGACTGGATCCCGGGCATCGTGCACCCGCGGATGAAGATGATGGCAGACCTGTGGCCGCAGCTGTGGCCCGTGTTCGTGCAGCGCTTCGGGACGGACCTGCCCGACGGCGGCGAGGCACTCGGCGAGGAGGTTCGCGACCGCTACTGGCCGTTCATGCAGCAACTGGCGGATGAGCCCTGGACCATCCTGCACATCGACTACCGCTGCGAGAACCTGATGTTCCAACCAGACGGAACCGGCCTCGTTGTGCTCGACTGGCAGTCGATCGGCCGCGGGCCAGGAGCATACGACCTGGCCTATCTGCTCGGTGGCAGCCTCACGGCCGAGGTGCGCGCCGCCCACGAAGAGGCCCTGGTTGAGCACTATCATCGTGAGCTGGTCAAAGGCGGGGTCCAGGACTACCCGCTCGACCGGCTGTGGGCGGCATACCGGCTTGCCCACCGCGTCGCCGGCACGGCGACGGCTGTGCTCGTCGGCGCGGGAACTGACCTCGGCAACGAGCGTGGCGTCAAGCTCGTGCGCACGATGGCTAACCGGCACTTCTCTGCTGCCGTCGACGCCGCCCGCGTGGCCTCATCCCGGGACGCCCTGGCGTCCAGCTGACCGGCGGGCGGGTAAGAGCGCCCGACAACAGGGGTGTGGATCAAGGAACGGGGCTGGGGTGCGTGGATCGCGAGGTGCGTGCCCCAGCCCCGCGACGTGGCCGATGCGCGGCGCCGAGCCGCAGGCAGTTCGGAAGGGGACAGTCGGATGGCAACGCTGTTGGTCCACATCCGGGTACATCCAGGGGCCGAGGAGCGCTTCGAACAGATCGCAAGCGAGCTTCACGCCGCGACTCACAGCCGCGAGCATAACGTCCGCCGCTACGAGTACTGGCGGGGCGAGGAGCCGGGGACGTACTACACGCTCGAATCTTTCGACAGGTTCGCAGGATTCCTCGCCCACGAGACCAGTCCGCACCATGAGGAAGCCAGGCCAGCTCTGCGCGACGTGCTGGAAGCGGTCCGGCTCGAGTGGGTAGACCCGATCGGCGGGGCATCACCGCTGACGCCCACCGACATGCCGCCCCCGCAGCCGGACGCCACCGAACTCGAACGTGCGCTCTCGGAGCGCCTGGCAGCGCGGGTCCAGGACTGGTGGCTCCCGCTGCGAACGTCAGACACCGCCAGCCGGGGCGGCGGTCCGGCACAGTGAGCCAGTGCGAAAGGCGAGGCGAGGCGAGGCGAGGCGATGACGGCATCGATTGAAGGACGCAAGGCCATCGTGACCGGGGCCGCCCAAGGACTCGGACTGGCCTACGCCCTGGCCCTGGCCCGGGCAGGCGCCCACGTCGCCGTGTGCGACTCCGACGCATCCGTCGAGGACCTGGCCTCCCACCTGGCGGGCTGCCGCGGCTCCTTCTGGGCGACCGTCGCCGACGTGTCCTCGCCCGACGACGTCCGCCGTTTCGTCGACGGCACAGCCGAGCGACTCGGCGGTATCGATATTGTCGTGAACAACGCCGCCGTGTGCCTGCCGACCAACCCAGTCAGCGGCTCCTGGGACAAGGCCGTCGACGACTGCGACCGCACCCTCGGTACCAATATCCGCGGCGCGTACCTCGTCGGCCGGGCCGCGATCCCCTACCTCGTGCGCCAGGGCGGTGACATCGTCAACGTGACCACCGACCACATCCATACCTGCGGCTGGCCCGAGGCGCTGGACCACGCCGACGCTCCGGCCTGCCCGTGGGCCAGTACTCCCCGGCCGCCCGGCGGCGGCACGGCATTCGACCTCTACGACGCATCGAAGTGGGCTCTCAACGGCCTGACTCACGCCTGGGCACAGGCGTTGCGTCCGCATGGGGTCCGCGTGAACTCATTCGGCATGGGAGCGACAGACACCCCGATGTACCGGAAGTTCCTCGGCGACCGCCCGCCGGCGCCCGGGCTGATGGCAGCCGGGGACGTCGCCGCCGTCCTGCTCGACCTACTCGCCGAAGGCCCGGGGGGGCGGACGGGCGACAGCATCCAGCTATGGGTCGGCCATCCGTGCGTCCTGCCGCCGGTAGCCACCCTTCCCGCGGTCGTAGCCTGAGGGCCGTGACGCACGTACGGCTCGGAACGCTCCCGTCACTCACCAGGTAGAACCCCCGCCGGACAGCAGCGGGAAGGCGCTACCGGGGCTCTACTGTTCGCTTCGAAGGTCGCGGACGGGACACATCAGACCGGGCGTACCGGCGAACTTTCGGTCCACCGTCACCAGCTCGGCGCCCAACACCTCCGCCAGCGCGACGTATGCAGCGTCATACGGCCACATGTTGTGCCGAAGCGCCCAGATCCGCGGGAGCAGCGGCACATGGTCGAAACGCCTCAGCGGCATGCGACCGAGCAGATCCAGAGCACGTGCCCCTTCGTCCGCAGGCAGCTTCCCCCCGCGCACCAGGCCTCGCAACGTCGAGGCGCATTCGAGATCGACGGCATGCGGTGCGGCCAGCCGCTCACCGAAAGCGACCACACGCACCTTCTCCGCAACAGGGTCCGAACCAACCAGGAACTCGACCAGGGCGGAGGTGTCCAGAACAATCACGCGTGGGAATCGCGCATCTCGGCGACAGCGTCCACCACGTCGGCGACGGTCACCGCGCCCCGTGCCGCGATGGAACGCGCCTGCTCGGCGGCCTCCTCAGCGGTCAGCATGACCGCCTCCCCCTCCAGCAGCTGACGGACATAGGCCTGCAGCGACTGCCCGGCTCGGACAGCCCGCACCTTCAGGACGGTGACGGTCTCCTCGGAGACCTCGCGTACATGAATGGTAGCCATGCAAGCATCCTAGTCCCACAGCCAACACCTCACCTGGACAGTCTCGACCTTGGCTCCTCCCGTGAAGATCCGGCCGGAAAACCCCGACCGCGGCGTTGCCTCCCAACCCCCGGCCCCGAAACTCGCCCTCGCTTATAAACCGGCGGCCACACTGGGCCACCCGCGAGGTTCCGGATCTTGGTTTTTCGGTAAGTACAGCGGTCCGCGGTTGGTCGAGTATCCAATAGATTCGCCGTCTCGACATCGACGGCGGCACCGGCCCCACCACCGGAACGATCCCCGTCACAGCAGGAGGAAACATGAGCGATGCCCCCGAACTCATCCGCCGCTACTTCGACCTCGCGCCACAGTCCGACGCCGACGCCTACTTCGCCCAGTTCACCGACGACGCTCTCGTCGAGGACGAGGGCCGGGAACGTCGAGGCATCCCCGCCATTCGTGCCTGGCGCACCGAGGTCCCGCTCGTCGCGTACACCATCCACGAAATCCACCAGACCGAAACCGGCCACGACGCGGACGTAGACATCGCCGGTGACTTCCCCGGCAGCCCCGTGCACCTCACGTTCCACTTCCAGTTCGCGGCCGACGGCCGCATCACTGTCCTCACCATCCGCCCCTGACGACATCAGCACGACAAAGACCACGCACGCCTTTCGTACACGGGTCTGATCCGGTGCGTGCGGGCCGGGCACGAGACGGAGGTTGTCAACCGCAGTGCGGAAGCTCATACCGCGGGAAGGTCCGAGTGACCGATGCGGTGGCCGGGCTGCCATCGGCGCGGGTATAGCTCACGGTCACCGTCAACCCAGGCTGGTCGTTGACGGTCACGCCGGTATCGGCGATCTGGATGATCCGGTCGACCGCGGTCATGCCCCGCTCCCGCAGCCGCTGTCGGTCAGCCTCGTATCGCAGTTGTCGGCGGCTTTTACGACGTCGGGAACGTAGCGCCAGCGGGACGGCGGCCAGCGCCGCGACGGCGCTCGGCGCGGTGGGGACCAGCAGCCACGGGTTCTCCGACCTGATCTCATGTTGTATGCACACCAGAGCGACGACGACGCCGGCGGAGAAGGCGAAGCCCAGCGGGGCGCCGCGCCCGGACGTCCAGGCACGCAGGCCAATGACCACACAGGCGATACCGAAGATCCAGACGCCACCGAAACCCAGGAAGAAGTAACCCGCATCCGATCCGGTGCACGCCCGCTGTCCGATGTCCCCGCAGCTGCCGCGGCTGGAGGACCGCGGAAAGTAGGTGCCGATAAGCCAGGCGCCCGTGAGAGCAACCGCGGTGGGTAGCAGCCAGCCGAACAGCGCGTTACCGCAGCCCAAGGCCCGGCCGGGATGCGTGCTTTCGCCGCCTGCCGCGACACCCAAGCAGCACCCGGGGCAAGCCACATCGAGACCACGCCGCCGCCGTCAGGTAGAGATCGCACGACAATCGGCGGTCGCCGTGCTCGGCGCGTTTGTTGGCAGGCCGAAGCTTCGGGTGCTGTGGTCACTCGGCTCTTCTCCGCGCCCGCATCCGCAAGGTCTATCGAGGATATCTACGGAGCGTGTTTCCCTGCCGCTGTTCGGGGGTTGACGTGGACGCCGCCGATTGCGTCGCGTCCCATACGTCGCTGGCGATGGTGGCCCACAGATGTTGGGGGAACTCGTGTCCCATATCGGGGTGGGTGATCAGCCGGGCTGCGGGAATCGTTCCGGCGAGGGTGTGGGCGGCACGGATGCGAATCCATGGGTCATCCTGGCCGTGGATCACCAGGGTAGGCACCCGCAGCCGCCGTAGCTGAGCCCGGAGGTCGCCGCCGGTGCGGGCTGCGGCGAGTTGACGGTGGGTCGCGCCCGGGTCGTGGTCGCGGTCCCAGGACTCCTCGGCGGTCGCGCGTACCCAGGCGTCGTCGATCGGGTGCCGCCGCGAGCACATGATCAGATAGGTGTCCGCCAACCGTTGCACGCCGCCTTCCCGGGTGTCGTCGTACCGTTTGCGGGCCAACCGCAGCAATGTGCCGACCTTTAGGTTGCGTAGGTTGCTGATCGGGCCGCCGGTCCCGCCGGCCATCGCGGAGACGAGGCTGCGGACGCGGGATGGATGCCAGATCGCCACCATCTGGGCAAGCGTCGCACCCAGCGACTCACCGAGCAGATGGGCGGAGTCCCAGCCCAGGGCGTCCATGACGGCGACCGCGTCATCGACCATGTCGTCCATCCGGTAGGCCGGACCGCCTCCGCGCCCCAGCAGTGTCCGGACGGTCGTGCGAGGCGGTGCGGTGAAGTGGGTCGACAGTCCCGCATCGCGGTTGTCGAAGCGCGCAACGGCGAACCCCCGCTCCGCGAGCTCCCGGCAGAACTCGTCCGGCCACCAGATCATCTGAAACGTCAAGCCCATGACCAGCAGCAGCGGCTCCCCGTCGGGCCGTCCGAACGTCTCGTAGGCGATGCACACCTCGCCGTTGCGGGCATAGGAGATGGTCACGGGCGTCTCCGCTCCTGTGAGGTGGCTCTGGGGTGGCCGGTTGGCACTTTGGCAATGCAGTTGACATGCTAAGGGTGGACGGACGCTATTGCAATGCGTCCGCATTGCCGTAGGGGGTGTCGATGCCGAAGCGGGTGGACCCGCTCGAGCGGCGTCGCAGCATCGCGGAGGCGGTGTTCCGGGTGACTGCCAGCCGTGGCGTCGAGGCGGTCAGTCTGCGCGACGTCGCGGCCGAGGCCGGGGTGTCGATGGGGATGGTCCAGCACTACTTT
>NZ_CAUVXL010000097.1:0-12722 GCF_963555915.1 Protofrankia sp. Cas4 | reverse complement strand
GGTGAGGATCGTCGGGGAGTACGACGCGTTGACCGAGCACGGCGCTCGGGGGGCGTTGCTGCGTAGGGAAGGGCTGTACGAGTCTCATATCGGTAAGTGGCGTCGCGCACGGGACCAGGGCGCCCTGGGCGCGGCACGTACGTCCGGGCCGGCGACGGCGGTGCCGGCGGAGAACCGGCGTTTGAAGGCGGAGAACGCGAGACTGACCGCGGAGCTGGCGAAGACCCGGGCGGTACTCGAGGTCATGGGAAAAGTACACGCTCTCTTGGAAGGTCTCTCCGAGAGAGCGGATCGAGAATAGAAGCGGACGCCGTGACGAGCGCGGCGTTGGTCGAGTTGGAACCGCTGACCTCGACGAAGGAGGCGTGCGAATTGTTGGGTCTGGCGCGGGCGAGCGTGTACCGGGCGCGGGCGCCGAGAATGCACGGTCCTCGCCCGGCGCCGGCGGTACAGAATCAGCCGAGCGCGCTCGACGCGGCCGAGCGGGCGGAGATCGTGGCTGCGTTGGACAGCGAGCGGTTCGCGGACAAGTCCCCGAGCCAGGCGTGGGCGGTCCTGCTCGACGAGGGCTGCTACCTGGGGAGTGTCTCGACGTTCTACCGTGTCCTGCGCTCGGACGGGCAGGTCCGCGAGCGGCGGGCGCAGGCGAGCCACCCGGCCCGGGTCCGCCCGGAGCTGGTCGCTGACGGCCCGGACCAGGTTTGGAGCTGGGATATAACAAAACTTAAAGGACCGACCCGGGGCGTGTATTTTGACGCGTATGTGATGCTCGACATCTATTCCCGCAAGGTGATCTACTGGGAGGTTCACGTGACGGAGAGCGGTGAACTCGCCAAGGCGTTCATCGAGAACTGTGTCGCCGTGAATCACGGCGTGATGCCGGCGACGATCCATTCCGACAACGGTACCTCGATGACCAGTAAGAACGTCACCGCTCTGCTGGCTGACCTGCATATCGAGCGGTCGCGGTCGCGGTCGAAGGTGTCGAACGACAACCCTTATTCGGAGGCCGCTTTTAAGACCATGAAGTACTGCCCGGCATTCCCGGATAACTTCACCAGTATCTACGACGCCCGCGACTTCGCCGAGACGTTCTTCGTCTACTATAATACCGAGCACCGGCATTCGGGAATCGGGCTTTACACGCCGGCGTCGGTTCACGATGGGACCTGGAAATACGTCCGGGACCGACGTCAGATCGTTCTGGACGCGGCCTATGTCGAACATCCGGAACGGTTCCACCGTGGCCCGCCCCAAGCGCCGAAGCTGCCTGGCCGAGTGTGGATCAACCGACCCCCATCGAAGATCGAAACTGAGGAGGATCAACCCACAACTTCAACATCATGATGTCTCAAAAAGCTTGACAGACATCCCAGGGGCTTAGGTGTCAAGCAGCGATCGTGTCGGTGACGTACTGCGGCCAGGCGGTTGCTTCGTTGTAGAGGGTGCGGGTCTTGAGGCAACCGTGCAGGATGCCGACGAGCCGGTTCGCGAGCTGACGCAGGGCTGCGTGGTGCCCGGCGCCGCGGGCCTTCAGCACGTCGTAGTAGGCGCGTGCGCCGGGCGAGCCGCTCAGGGCGCTGAAGGCCTGCTGGTGCAGGGCGTCGGCGAGCCGGTCGTTGCCCGCGTACCGGGCCAGGACGATCTTCTTCTTACCGGAGGCCCGGGTGATCGGGCTGGTCCCGGCGTAGTTCTTGCGGGAGCGGGCGTCGGCGTAGCGGTCGGGGTCGTCCCCGAACTCGGCGAGCACCCGGGCCGCGAGGATCGGGCCGAGGCCGGGCTGGGACAGGTAGACCTCAGCGTCCGGGTGCTGGCCAAAATGCGCGCCTACCTCTTCCTCCAACCGGCTGATCTCGCCGTTGAGGGTGGACAGGACCGCGACCTGGGCGCGGACGGTCGCGGCGTAGGCGGCGGTGACCGCCGGCGGCTGGCCGAGCTGGTCGGTGCGGAACGCCGCCCGGATCGCCCGGGACTTCTCCGCGATATTCCGGCGGCGGGCCCGCTTGAGCACAGCGGAGATCTGCGCCACCGTCAGCCGAGCCGCCGCGGCCGGGCTGGGTGCCTTGCCCAGCAGCTCCAGACTGTCACCGGCAGCCAGGTCCTCGAACGCGGCGAGCGCGGCCGGGAAGTATTCCCGCAGCGCCGACCGCAGTCGCAGGAGGTGGCGGGTCCGGTCCCAGACCAGCGTCTGGTGCGCCCGCGCGGTGACCTTGACCGCCTCCGCCAGTTCGCTGTCCCCGGCCAACGGACGAAGCTGGTGGCGGTCGGTGCGGACCATGTCCGCCAGGGCGTGCGCGTCACCGGCGTCGCTTTTCGCCCCCGACGTCGAGGACCGTTCCCGGTAGCGGGCGGCCTGCAGCGGATTCACCGCGATCACCTGGTAGCCGGCCGCGACCAGCGCCCGCACCCACGGACCCCGGTCCGTCTCGATCCCGACTACAACCTGGTCCGGAGCCGAACCCTCCGGTAAGAAACGGCCGGTCAGCTCGTGCAACCGGCCGATCCCGACCACACCCTCGGGCAACCGGGCCTTACCCAACCGCCGGCCGGCCTCGTCCTGAACCTCCACATCATGATGATCCTCAGCCCAGTCGTCCCCGACGAACAGCATCCCGCGTCTCCCGTCTACGCCGACAGAAACATCAGCAGCCCGCGGGAGAACCACCAGCGACCTAATGGTCAAGTGCTCACGCCACAGCGGGGCGGGCGACGACATCCCATCAGCGGTCAACTCTCCCGACCACCGATGGGGGCACGGTCTGTCAATAGGACTCGATGTCCTGGTTCCGAGAGTGCTCACCCGCCGGCGGCTACCGGCACCGAGCCTGCCCTACAACGGCCCGGTAGCTCCCATTAGATTCCGGACCGCTCAGGCTGATGGCCGTGTTGGGGGTGTGGTTTTAGGTGAGTGTTTCGAGCCGGTGGGTGAGGAAGCGGCGCTCGGGGTCGGTCTGGACGAGTTCGAGGGCGCGGGCGTAGGCGGCGCGGGCCTCGACGGTGCGCCCAGCTCGGGTGAGGAGTTCAGCGCGGGTCGAGTGGTAGTAGCGGTAGTGGTCGAGCTCGAGGCCGGTTATGAGGGCGAGACCGGAGTCGGGGCCGTCGAGTTCTGCGACGGCGATCGCGCGGTTGAGCTTGACCACCGGCGAACCGGTGAGGACGACGAGTGTCTTGTAGAGGGCGGCGATCTGGTGCCAGTCCCGCGGCTGCTGGAGGTGGAGGTCGGCGATCGCTGCTTGGACGACGTATGTCCCGGCGCCGTGCCGTGTCATGGCGCGCTCGAGTAGCGTGCGGCCTTCGTGGATGTGCTGTTCGTCCCATAGTGATCGGTCTTGCTCGTCCAACGGGACGAGCACGCCTTCGCGGACGCGGGCGTCGCGGCGTGCGTCGTTGAGGAGCATCAGGGCGAGCAACCCTATGACCTCGGACTCGTCCGGCATGAGCTCGAGCAGAGCCCGGCCCAGTCGGATGGCCTCGCCGGCCAGGTCGACCCGACCTCCGCCCCAGCCCTCGTTGAAGATCAGGTACACGACCACCAGCACGGCCGCGAGCCGGTCGGGCAGCTGGTGGTCGGCGGGGACGGCGAACGGGATGGCCGCATCTCTGATCTTGTGCTTGGCACGGGTGAGGCGCTTGCTCATCGTGTCCAACGGGGTGAGGAAGGCTCGTGCGATCTCCTCGGTGGTGAGCCCGCCCAGTGTCCTGAGGGTCAGTGCCACCTGAGCTTCCCGGGACAGCGCCGGGTGGCAGCACGCGAAAATCAGCTCGAGGCGTTCGTCGCGGAAGGTGCTGAGTTCGTCCATCGGGTCGTCCTGGGGCTGAGCGAGCTCGTGGGCGACGAGCCGGGTCTTCTCGGCGAGCACCTGCTGGCGTCGGATGTGGTCGATCGCCCGGTTCCGGGCCGTCGTGATCAGCCAGGCGGTCGGGTTCGCCGGCTCGCCGTCCTTGGGCCACCGTTCCGTGGCGATCGTGAACGCCTCTTGCGTCGCGTCCTCGGCCAGCTCGATGTCCCGGAACTGACCGACCAACGTGGCGAGCACACGCCCCCACTGATCGCGGAAGACGGCATCAACGGCCACGCAGCGGCTCCTCCAGCACGGGGCGCACCTCGATCGCGCCTCCGGACCGCATGGCCTGGAGCTCAGCCGCGACCGCGAGCGCCTCGTCGAGGTTGTCGGCGTCGATGATGACGAGGCCGCCGAGGAATTCCTTGCTGTCGACGAACGGACCGTCGGTCAGCAGCGTCTCGCCCTCGACCAGGCGCACGGTGGTAGCGGTCTGAGCGGCGTGCAGGCGGGCCCAGGTCCGGACGTTGGGACGTTCCAGGACGGGTGCCACCGCCGTGGCGGTCTCCCGCCGTGACTCGGGTGAGACGTCCTCAGCGGTGTAGATCAGCAAGGCGTACTGCATGACACTCCTGTCGTCGTGTGCGTGGGTGCTCGCCTGCTCGACGAACGGAAGGGCCACCGACGGACAGGGTGCCCCAGAAATCTCTTCTCACCGGGTGTCCGTGTGGCGTCCGGTCGTTCGTCACCCTGTCAGATCCGCACCGACGTCAGATCCGCACCGACGCGGACCACCACATCACGATGAAAAGGATCACCACATGAGCATCGACCAGCTCCAGCCCACGGACTACCAGAAGAGCATCCGCCTGCAGGCCTCGGCGAGCGCGGTGTTCGACGCCGTCACGACCGTCGCGAGCCTGAGCGCCTGGTGGACCCGGACCACCGGGTCCGGGGACACCGGCGGCGAGCTCCGCTTCTACTTCAACTCGCCGGTCGACGCCTGCGTGATGCACGTCGAGGAGGCCTCACGTCCCACGCGGGTGCAGTGGACGGTCACCGAATGCGCCTTCCTGCCCGACTGGGTCGGCACGCATCCTACGTTCACCATCACCGCCATCGAGAGCGCTGCTTCCGAGCTCCACTTCCGCCACCACGGCTTGACCTCTGAGCTGGACTGCATCGAGATGTGCACGCTCGGGTGGGACACCTACCTGGGCAGCCTCCGCCGGTACGTCGAAACCGGTGAGGGCAGCCCGTTCGGCAGCGCCTAGCCCTGCTCCGTCCCCCAGCGGCTGTGCGGGACGTGCACCCGAGCGCACATCCCGCACACGTCCATGTCCATGTCCATGTCCAGGGACGCGTCGACCTCAGCGGGTCGGCACCGCAACTGAGGCGCCAGTCACACTCATCCACGCCGAGAGGCCAGCGGGCTCCCGCAACGACGCGGACCACCACACCACGATGAAAAGGATCACCACATGACCATCCACCAGGAAGCCATCATCAATGCCGACCCCCAGGCCGTCTACGACGTGCTGACCGACGGCCAGAAGTTCGCCGCCGCCACCGGCATGCCTGCGCAGCTCAGCGACCGCGAGGGCGAGACGTTCGCCATCTTCGACGGCCGGGTTGAGGGCCGTCAGATCGAGCTTGTCCCCGGCCAGCGCATCGTGCAGGCATGGCGATTCGGCGCCACGCACCCGTCGTGCTGGGACGCCGGCGTGTACTCGGTCGTCCGCTTCACGCTCAGCGGCCAGGAGGACGGCACCCGCTTCATCATCGACCACGCCAACGTGCCGCCGGAGTGGCACGACCACATCTCCAGCGGCTACCCCACCTTCTACCAGCAGCCGCTGGAGCGCTACTTCGCCGCCCTAGCCAAGCCGGGGGTCGGATTGTGAGCGATCAGCAAGTCCACGGGGCCAGTCGTCCCCATACAGACACCGGGCGGGCGCATCGCCCTGTCGGCCAGCTGTGCCTTTGCCGGCCAGGCGGACGACAGCCAAGCGGGCACGGAGAGTGAGCCGAGACAGGCGAGTTTGATCAACTCGAAATACGCGGCTTTGCCGCTGATAGGCCGTTCGCGTCGTGCACGTTCCGGAGCGCCGATGTGTACTGAACGAAGTCGAACCGGAACGGTACTCTCGTGCGGCCGCCGCCGCCTCCGGCAGTGGGACCTCGACGATCCGGCCGGGCGCGTGCGACCGGCGACGCTCGCGGGTTGCGCGGGCTCCGGGCGGTCCGCGGCGCCGTCTGGGGAACCCGTCAGCGGGGCTACGGCACGGTGATGCCCAAGACCCCGTCTTCAACGGCGGCGACCCGACCGGCCTGGTCGCGGACATCACGTGGATGACCTGGGGACAGCGACAGGCAACCGGCACGGGCACCAGCACCTACGTGGCCCCCGACCAGACGACCGTCCAAGGCAGCGAACAGTCGGCCCGGATCGTGGCCTTCAACCTCGGCGAGTGCCGCGGCCCCCTGGCATACCGCGCGGTCACCTGGTACTTCCCACAGCACGGTGAAACCTTCGACCCTGCCCGCTACATCGACATCTGCGCCGGCCGATACGTCGGCCAGTGACACGCGGTCGAACGTCCCGGTCAAGGTGGGCGCGGGCGCTCCGCGGGGTATCCGGGTGATGTCCACAGGGGGTTCGGTTACGGCGTGGTCGACCGTTTCCGGCTGGCCTGAGGTCAGCGGGCGTCGCGGCGCCAAGTGAGGGTGATCGTGTCGTCGTCCGTGTCACGCCATTGGCGCACGAGGGTGCGGAGGCGGGTGTGGATAGCGTCAATGCGCTCAGGTGTGGCGGTGTTCGGTGGCTGGAATCCGAGCCGGTGCGCAGTGTCGGGCGGGTCGGGTGTGGTGAGGGAGTCCGGGCCGAGCCGCGCGAAGAGGATCTTCCCGGGTTGCTCCAGATGAGGCTGGAGGCTGAGGAGAGCGACGGCTTCCTCGGCGCGCATGAGGCCGGTGAACTCGGCGCCAGGCTGCTCGGTGAGGGGCACGCGGTCGCGGGTAATGACGGCCTGGCTGTCGACCATGACCACGTCGGCGCCTTGAGGACTCGAACCTTTTGATCAACCCTCTGACCTGGACCGTCACCGACCAACATGGTCCTCGAACTTGTAGACGCAACCTATCTGACCCGGTCAACGGCAAAATTACAGATTGTGGTGGAGCTGAGGGGATTCGAACCCCTGACCCTCACACTGCCAGTGTGATGCGCTACCAGACTGCGCCACAGCCCCAGACATACTCTTGTTGCTCGTACCGTTCGTTGCGCTCGTGCTGTTCGTTCGTACCGTTCACACCCTACAGGTCCTGCCGAGCGCCTCCGTCAGCGACCCGGGGATCTCGGCCTCCGGGCGCGCAATCTGACGATCATCACACGCCTCTGACGATCATCGCACGCCCTTTGGCCCCTCAGGGGGCACTCGGCGAGTGTACCGGTTCGACGTCAGGCGCGACCGAGACTGTCTGGGCGGGCACGCCCGATTCGGAGCCGCCGAGCGCGAGGCTCTCCGTGGCTGCCAACGGGCCGCCGTTGTGCTCGATCAGCCGGAACCGTCCCTCGTCGCTGCGCAGCAGCGTCCAGCGGCAGTTCCCGAGCGGCCCGAAGTGCCACCAGGCCGACGGTGGCATCTCCAACAGCCGCCCGATCAGAGCCCGGGCGGTGCCGCCGTGCAGCACCAGCACCGCAAGGCCGTCCTCCCGGGGGAAGCCTTCGGCGGCGAGATCGTCCAGGACGCCGATCGCCCGCGCGCCGACCTCCGCATAGGTCTCACCACCGCCACGGCGCACATCCTCGCCGCGGCGCCACGCCGCATCCTCCGCCGGGAAACGGACCGCGGCCTGCTCGGCGGTCAGCCCCGACCACTCCCCCAGCGAGATCTCCCGCAGCCTCGCGTCCATCCGGACCGGGACACCGAGCTCGGCCGCGGTCGCCCGACAGCGCAGCAGGTCCGAGGAGACGACGACATCAGGGGCGAGCCCGCGGACCGCGGGCGAGACCAACCGGGCCTGGGCCCGGCCGGTCTCGTCCAACGGCGGATCCGCATGACCCTGGAACCTGCCGGTGTCGTTCCACGACGTGCGGCCGTGGCGCCACAGCAGGATCCTCACCGACTACCAGCGCCCGGCGCGACGGCTTCCACAGTGCGAGAAAGGTCACGGTCCGTGAAGGCGATCTGCGGACAGTCCTTCCAAAGCCGTTCCAGTGCGTAGTATATTCGCTCCTCACCGTGCTGCACATGCACCACGACATCGGAGAAATCAAGCAGCACCCAGCGCCCCTCGCGTTCACCCTCGCGGCGGAGCGGCTTGGCCCCAAGCCGGCGCAGCTGCTCCTCGACCCCGTCAACTACGGCCTTGACCTGCCGTTCCGTGTCGGCGGACGCGACGACGAAGCAGTCCGTGATGGCCAACCGCTCGCTGACGTCCAACACGACGATGTCGCGGGCGAGCTTGTCGGCTGCGGCCTGCGCCGCTTCGAGGGCGAGCTCGACGGCTCGCGGGGATGCGGTCACGAATACACCTCTCCTGGCTGGACCACTAGGCCACCTTCGGCTCTCGGGGACATGCCTGTTGATTATGGTTTACGATCGTACGCGCCGGCCTGGTTTGCCTACCGCCCGTCCAGCCTGACATACCGAACGCTTTCACGTTCCCGCATTTGTCCCGTGCCGGCCTACCGGCCAGGCCACCGACCACGCCACGGGTGGCGTCACGGGCCGGGCCACGGGTGACGTCACCGGACGGGCGGCGCCGGCACGGGCATGACGCCGGCGGGGTCCCGCGGCCGGTACAGCCCGCTCTTGGCGATGAAACGCACCACCCCGTCCGGGGTGAGATACCAGATGGGCGCCCCGCGGCGCACCCGGGCGCGGATGTCGGACGAGGAGATCGCCAGTGCCGGCACCTCCAGGAGGCTGACGGCGTCACCGGGCAGGCTCGCGTCGAGTTCGAGCTGGTAGCCGGGCCGGGTGACCCCGACGAAATGGGCCAGCCCGAACAGCTCCCCGACATCGCGCCAGCTGAGGATCTGCGCCAGGGCGTCCGCACCCGTGATGAAGAACAGTTTGGCCTGCGACCGCATCCGGTGCAGGTCCCGCAGCGTGTCGATGGTGTAGGTTGATCCACTCCGGTCGACATCAATCCGACTGACCGTGAACTGAGGATTGCCAGCAGTAGCCAAAAAAGTCATCAGGTACCTGTCCTCAGCCGGGGACACGTCCCTGTCCGCCTTCTGCCACGGACGCCCGCTGGGGACGAAGACCACCTCGTCCAGGTCGAAGAGGGCCGCAACCTCGCTGGCGGCGACCAGATGTCCGTTGTGTACTGGATCAAAGGTTCCGCCCATCACCCCGAGCCTCACGGACGGACCGTAACGGGATCACGCCGTGATTTCGATGGGTCGCCGGAAGTATCACATCCGACTCGGCGCCGGTCGGGGTTCAGGAGTCGGGGTTCAGGAGACGGGTCAAGGGGCGCGATGAGTACCCCACCGACTGACTCCCGGCTACCGCGGCCGTAGGCTGACCACGTACGCCTCGGGCGTCGCCGTTGCGACAGTCCGGCGCCAACGCCGACACCCCGCCTGTGTCAGTTCGTGTCTGCACCCATGCTACTCAATACCCGCTCTTGTTCAATTTCTGTTCATCCAATGTTCGCTACTTGTTTATAATTTATCCGTTACGTCCGGCTCGAGGAGGCTGCCTGATGCCGGTGAGTCCGCTCGCGGGTCAGCCCGCACCACCTGACATTCTCATCGACGTGGACGCGCTGTTGGCCGCCTACCACGACGACCAGCCCGACCCCGCCGAGGCGTCCCAACGCGTCTCGTTCGGAACATCCGGGCACCGCGGGTCGTCGCTGCGCCGGTCCTTCAACGCCGACCACATCGTCGCGATCACGCAGGCGATCTGCGAACACCGAACCGCCCACCAGGTAGACGGGCCGCTGTTCGTCGGTGTGGACACCCACGCCCTGTCCGCACCCGCGCTCGCCAGCGCGCTGGAGGTACTGGCCGCCCACGAGGTGGACACCCGGATCGCGCCGGCCGGGCAGGCCACCCCCACCCCGGTGATCTCGCACGCCATCCTCACGCACAACGCCCGCCGCGCAGCCGGGGAGCCCCTCGGGCTCGCCGACGGCATCGTCATCACGCCGTCGCACAACCCACCGGCGGACGGCGGGTTCAAGTACAACCCGCCCAACGGCGGGCCGGCTGACACCGCCATGACCACCTGGATCCAGGACCGCGCGAACGCGCTGCTCGCAGCCGGGCTGCGGGGTGTCTCGCGGGTCGCTCCCGAACGTGCACGGGCGGACGCGACCGTGCACGACTACGTCTCGGCCTATGTCGAGGACCTGGCATCCGTGGTCGACCTCGATGCGATCCGCGGCGCGGGTGTCAGGATCGGCGTCGACCCTCTCGGTGGCGCGAGCCTGGTCTACTGGCAGGCCATTGCCGAGCGTTACAAGCTCGACCTCGACGTGGTCAACACCGCGGTCGACCCACAGTTCGGTTTCATGACCGTCGACTGGGACGGAAAGATCCGGATGGACCCGTCCTCGCCGTACGCGATGGCGTCGTTGCTGCGGTTGAAGGATTCCTTCGACGTGGCACTGGCCAACGACGCCGACGCGGACCGGCACGGCATCGTGACGCCGGGCGCCGGCCTGCTCAACCCCAACCACTACCTGTCGGTCGCGATCTCCTACCTGTTCGCCCATCGCGGCGGCTGGCCCGCCACGGCCTCGATCGGCAAGACCCTCGTCAGCTCCAGCATGATCGACAGGGTCGCCACCGGGCTGGCCCGACATCTCGTCGAGGTTCCGGTCGGTTTCAAGTGGTTCGTGGACGGACTGATCGACGGTTCCCTCGGATTCGGCGGCGAGGAAAGCGCCGGCGCGTCGTTCCTGCGCCGTGACGGTCGGGTCTGGACCACCGACAAGGACGGCCTGATCGCCTGCCTGCTCGCCGCGGAGATCACCGCTGTCACCGGGCAGGACCCCGGCCAGAACTACGAGGCGCTCACCAGCCAGTTCGGCGCCCCCGCGTACCGCCGGGTGGACGCGCCGGCCTCCCCCGCGCAGAAGGACGTCCTGAAGTCCCTGACCCCGGCGGATCTTGGCACCTCGACGCTCGCGGGCGAGCCGGTGACCGCAGCGCTGTCCCACGCCCCCGGCAACGGAGCGGCGATCGGCGGCGTCAAGGTCGTGACCGAGAACGCCTGGTTCGCGGCGCGCCCGTCCGGTACCGAGGACGTCTACAAGATCTACGCGGAGAGCTTCCGCGGAGCCGCACACCTGGACACCGTCCTCACCGACGCGCAGTCCGTCGTGGACGCCGCCCTCGCTCGCTGAGGTACGGCGGCGTCCAGGCCGGTCATAACGGCGTCTCAGGGTTCCGTAACGGTCGGAGCGACCGGCGGGATCGGCGGGGCGGGCGGGGCCGGCGGGGTTGGCGGCATCGGCGCGGTTGGCCGCCCGGTTCGGCGGCGGACCCGCCGGGCCAGGCGGTAGCCCGTGTAGACCGTCGTCGCAGCCAACACGATCAGAATCATCGGCCCGATCAGCGCGACAACCTCGCCCAGGCCACCGACGAACCGGTCCCAGGACAGCCGGGCGGCCCGGCCGAGACCCCCGTCATCGGTGGCCGGACCGGGCTTGGTCACCGCGCCCTGCTCGCTGACGCCGACGGTGAGGGTGGCAAGATCACTGGAGTCGGCCAGTACCTGGCGCTGGCCCTCAAGCTGTTCGATCTGCATCTGTACGCTGTCGATCTGCTGGCGGACCGAGAGGACCTCCCCGATCGTCCCGGCCTTCGCCAGCAGCGCCAGATAGGTGTCCCGGGAATTCTGCAACGCCTTCAGGCGGGACTCCAGATCGACATACTGGCCGGTCACGTCCCGGGTGGACACGGTTGATGCGCGGACGTCGCCGATCTTCCCGACCTGGCTGCGCAGTTGTTCGAACGAACCGCTCGGGACCCGCAGGGTGACGTTGGCGTGTGGCCCGTCACCGTCCTTGACGGCTGCGGTACCAGTGCTCTCCAGCGCGGACAGGTAGCCCCCCAGCCCCTTGGCCGCGGCCTCGATGTCGCTGACGGCCGCGTCCACGCCGCCGAGACGCACCCACAGCGAGACCGAACCGATGCGGACGATCCGCGGTTCGGCGCCGGCCGGCCGGGCCGGGTCGCTGCGCCCGCCCGGTTGGGCCTCGGTCACGCCGGTTGTCCCCGGTTCCGGCACAGCAGCAGAACCTGAACTGACACTCAAGCCGGAATCATCGGTGGACGCGGCGCCGGCACCGGAACCGGTACTCGAACCCGCATCGGGACCGGAACCGGTGTTCGAACGGGCGATGCCGGGCGCGACGGGCAGCGCGGCCGATGAGGAACCCACGTCCGGCTTCCCGCCGCCGATGCCGAGTACGACACCCATGATCGCTAGGGTCCCGATGACGACGGCCACCGGGACGATCCAGCCCCGCCTGCGGGTGACCTTGGCAAAGGGATCATCAACCGGGGCTGTTCCCAGCTGTGGCCGCTCCACCTGTGCCGGGCCGTCGGGCTCCCGGGTGTCCGAACCTGCCATGACCATCACCGTGGCCGTCCTTCCGTCAGCGATCAGCTGTCGCAACGTTGGACGCACCGGTGGCCCGTTCGGTTCACCCCGATTTCCGACCGGACGAGGGTCCGGTCCAGAAACGCTACGAACCGAAACGCTACGAACCGAAACGCTACGAAGGCAGGAGACGCTCGATGAACGCTTGGAGCTGCTCGACGTTGCGGCACTCGACCATCTCGTCGACGAGGTCGGCGTAGGCGCGGGTCGCCGAGTCACCCGAACCCCAGTAGGTACGCGGCTCCGGGTTCAGCCAGTAGGAATGTCTGGCCTGGGCGCACAGTTTCCGGAAAACGCCGGATGCGGT